>CABWZX010000001.1 GCA_902510025.1 uncultured Pelagibacteraceae bacterium
GAATTTTATTAATTAAAATGGTTAATATTCAACTTCGCGATCCTAATCAGGTTATGACCCTATCTCGACTTGGATCATTTCATCAATCCAAGTTATCATTTCTTAGAAGTTTCATTAGAGAATTTAAGGGGTGGGATTTCAAACAAGATCTCTTTGATCTAGATAATGATGGATACGGCACAGCAATCTATTCAGTTAAGAATAAAGGCAGAGTTTATTCACTTATTTGTTTTGCCAATCAATTAGATTCGAGTGAAAGATCAGACCGAGTCATAGCTACAAAATGGGATACAGCCTTTGTTTTATATGATGGCATACCCACAAGTGAGGATATTGAAAGACTTCGAATTAATGTTCCTAAACAAGAAATTGGCAGGATGTCCTATAAGGAACTTACACTATCTCGTGCCAATAAATCGGTTCGAATTTTTGATCATGTTGTTGAAAGCTTATCTGCGGGAAAACAGCCAAATACAAATATTATCAATGAAGTTGGATATTTATATCGAACTACAGCAGTATATGGTTCAGGAAAATTTGGATTAGCAGATCGTTACAGAATTAAAGATAGACCGGAAATTAATGGTCCCTTTAGACTTGAGATGATGTTGGTTTATCTAGTTCGTGAATTCACTTTTGATCAAGTAAATCATATCGCTAAAGCTAGAAGTCCAAAAACTGCTGTTCCTTTAGATAATAAAATTGCACGCAGACTTGGAATTGGTAATTCAACAGGTCTTGGCATGGCACCATTTATTGTTAATCATCCAACATTGCTACATAAGTGGATATTTGCACGAGAAGAGGCTTTAAGACAAATCCGCTCAATTGAAAAAGTAGATCTAAATGATTTTGAAATATTTAAGAATTGCTTACATAAATCAAAATATAATATTGATACTTGGAAAACTGAAAGTGATTATCAAAATAAAAAGATAGAATCTTTAAAGAGTGACTTAAAAACATTTGAAAATACATTTCTTAAAAATCTAAATAATAATCAAGAATATCTGTGGAATAATTTATATCAGTGGACCGAGGCAAATCTTAGTGAAGAAGGTATTGAGTACATTGTTTCTATGTTAATGGAGCCCTATGATGAAATAATTAATCCATTAGTAAAAGAAATGAGTTCAGATGAAGACAAGTATTTTGATATACCAGCTGAGCATACAGTTGATGATTTAACTACGTTGATAAAGAAGAATTACAAAAATATGTTAGGAATTGATTTCAATAAGAAAGAATCTATTTCCCATTTCTGGTTTATTTCTAAAAATAAAGAGGAACCCAGAGTTGCAAACCGTTATGAGGAAGAAGGATCAGAACTAGAACAGCCTTTAGCTATTGCAAGAGATGTCGTTAGCTTATTTGAAAGATTATCTAAAGCTCCTTCAAATCAAAAAATTTCTCAATTCTTAATTCAAAATGATGATCTTCGACATGTAGTAAGACGCTGTAATGTAGTTGAAAAATTTCCTTATGCAGAAATACAAGATAACACAGTAGGCCAAAACCTTATTCCAATTGATATGCTTAGATTTAAATTATCATTCTTTGGTGCTCAAAAATTTGATCCAAGATCAGATAAGTGGCTAAGAATCTGTATGTATCAAGGGGCTCCTCTTATCAATGAACTTAATAGCTCAAACGATATGTGGATTTATGAAGGACAAACTTAAATGAAATCTTCAAGCGAAATTGATACAGTCTCAAAACGAGCAACGAAAGCTTCAGGTTTCTCTTGGGGCATTGCTGAAGAAGTTGGAAAAAATATTAAAACCTTAGAATTATTTGGAATTGGCGGTATCGAGAATTTAAATGCTTATCTGCATCAATTAAAAGATCATAAAGCAGAAGGGCCAAAAGAAATTCTTAAAAATAATTCACCACAAGGAAAATCATTCTGTCCATTTTACACTGGAACTGCTTTAATCGATGCGGCTGAGCAAGTATTAGAGTTAAAAACTCTAAAATTTGATTCAATAGATTATCCGATACTCATTCTTCCTTTTATAAACCGTCTATCTTACAAAATTGGCAGAATGATTATGGTTAAAATAGATGAATACGAAATCAATCTAAACTTAAATCAATTCATATCTTCAAATATGGATATACAGAATAAAATTTTAGAATCATGCAAATTATTTGAGATTAATGTTCTTGAAAGCAAAGATGCCTTTAAACCTGAAACTTGGGAAAAACTCTATAAATTATCTACTGATACATTTGTTGAAGAGAGCGAACGATCAAAAACTACTGCAGCGGGTGCTGGATTAGTCGATAATGATTAGTTAGAAAAAATTTTATAATTGAATACCAATATTTTTTAATTGAAGGTAGCTCTTAATTGCTTCTTGTCCTTTTTCTCGACTATAACCAGATTGTTTATAACCTCCGAAAGGAGTGGCAACACTTCCTGTAAACCAGCTATTAACATAGATTTGACCTCCATTTAACTGAGAGGCCATCTTAGTAGCTTGATTAACATCGTTGGTAAAAACTCCAGCTGCTAATCCAAACTCAGTACCATTTGCAATATCAACAGCTTCATCTTGATCATTAAATTCTAGAACAGAGAGAACTGGACCAAAAATCTCTTCTTGTGCAATTGTCATTTCAGGTTGAACATTATCAAATACTGTCGCTTCAAAATAATAACCTTTTCGATCAACTCTATTACCACCAGCTGCAACACTAGCTCCAGCTTGCTGTCCTGATCTTGAGAAATTTTCTATCTTTTGTAATTGTTCTTCTGAAATAACAGGTGTGAGTTCTGTCCCATCTTCAGATCCATGTCCAACTTTTAATGAGTTAGCAAGATTCGCAAGTTTGTCGACAAGTTCATTTTTAATGGATTTGTGGGCTATTACTCTAGACATTGCAGAACAAATCTGTCCAGCTTGACCAAAAATAGCACCCTTTGCCGCATTCACAACTTTATCAAGATCCGCATCTGGCATAACCACGGCAGCAGACTTTCCTCCTAATTCCACAACTGCAGGAATAGCTCGTTCAGCTGCAGCATGTAATATTGCTTTTCCTGTTTTAACTGAACCAGTAAAGGAAACTTGTGATACATCTTTGTGAGCTGTTAAGTCATTGCCTGCTCCACTGCCATAACCACAAATAATATTAATGAGTCCAGCTGGAACTCCTGCATTGTCAATTGCTTTTGCAAATGCAGACGCTGTAGAGAGTGGAGTTAACTCAGCAGTTTTTATAACAGTTGAATTTCCTGCAGCAAATGCACATGACAACGATCTTGCAAGCATTGATATTGGATAGTTCCAAGGAACAATATGCGCCGAAACTCCATAAGGTTCATAAATGGTATAATCCATTACTTGACTATTTACAGGAATTGTTCGTCCTTCAATTTTATCGGTAAGACCACTGTAATAATCAAAATAATTAGCAGCATCAACAAATTCAAACTCTGCTGCAGGTAATAGTTTTCCATTTTCTAAGCAAAGTATTTTACCGCCTTCCTTGCTAACTTTTCTTAATTCATTTGCGATCTTGCGCATAAGATTAGCGCGTTCCATCGGTGGCATATCAACGAGGATTCTAGACTCATATGATTTTTTTGCTGATTCAACAGCTAAGTCTACATCGTCTTTGACAGCACAACTAATCTCACCAACAGCTTCTTCTGTTGCAGGATCATTAACAATAATACTTTCGCCTTTGACAACGCTGTCTACCCATTTCCCATTAATGTAATGTTGATATTTTTCCATAAATAATAATTTATACTATGCTCTATTTTGCCATAGAACAATAAAAGTAAGATCTTAAAATATTATTTTGTTCCAAGAACTGTTGCAACAAGGTGAATTCTGTCTTCTTCTCCACCATTAATTGCAGTGTGATATTTAGTATTATCAGTAACATAGATATTCCCATCTGCAGGAATATGATATCCGGTATGTTCTATAAACATTCTAGCGCCATGATTTGTTTTAATCGCTATATGTAATCTTTTTTCAGGGTCGCGATGCCAACTTAGAGTTGTTCTTTGTGGCATCTTAATAACTCTACATCTTCCAATTTCAAAAAATTCATTAATTTTATCATAAACGTACTTAAAATATGTATCATTTAACTTTTCATTAAATAAGGTGTAGCGAGACTCATCTACATATGGCTCACGTTCCATTTCTTCAAAAGATGCGTCTGGTTTTGTCCAATATTTACCCCTAACATTTCCTCCAAACCACTCATCAAGCTCTTTTTCATCATAATTTAAACAAATTGCATTAGAATAAAGAAGCCCATCTTTTGGAGGCTTGTTTTCAAAAGGTCTTATTTTGACAAGTTCATCTACAGCTTTATTTAACTCAGCAACATCAAAACAGACGTTTTCGAATCTCTCTATATACTGATTAATATGTGTATTCATTTATATCCCTAATGAACAATATACCCCTCAAATAATCTAATTTCGATGTTTTTATAAATCAAAATTGTCGCAAGTGTGATTTCAAAAATAAACAATTACCTAGATTTTGCTGATTAATTCATGTTATGTTTTCCATCAGAATTTAAATTATGGAAGATTTCGTAAAATTTGAACGTATTGATAAGAGCTATGACGGTGAGGTCCTAGTCGTTAAGGATTTAAATGTCGATATTGCTGAAGGTGAGTTTCTAACCCTTCTCGGCCCATCAGGTTCAGGAAAAACAACTACTTTGATGATGCTTGCTGGATTTGAAACTCCAACCAATGGTGAGATCTTTCTTAAAGGAACTCCAATAAGTAAAATTGCTCCATATGAAAGAGGCATTGGCATGGTCTTTCAAAACTACGCTCTCTTTCCTCACATGACAGTTCAAGAAAACTTAGCTTTTCCATTAGAAGTTAGAAAAGTACCAAAAGCAGATGCTGAAACAAAGGTTAAAGCTGCTCTTGATATGGTTGAACTTGGAGAATTCGGAACACGTTTCCCGGCTCAACTATCAGGTGGACAACAACAACGTGTCGCCTTAGCTCGTGCGTTAGTATTTGAACCTCAATTGGTTCTTATGGATGAACCTCTTGGCGCATTAGATAAAAATTTAAGAGAACAAATGCAATATGAGATCAAACATATTCATGAGAGAATTGGAATTACAGTTGTCTATGTTACTCATGACCAAAGTGAAGCTTTGACAATGTCAAATCGAATTGGTGTTTTTAACGACGGGGTTATTCAACAGCTTTCTACACCAGATGTTTTATACGAGAAACCAGAAAATTCATTTGTTGCTCAGTTTATTGGTGAAAATAATAAATTAACTGGAACTGTTAAGAGTGTTAATGGGCAATATTGTGAGGTTGATTTAGACAGTGGTGGATCAACGAAAGCGCTTAAGATCAATGTTGACAGTGTTGGACAAAAAACTCAACTTTCAGTTCGACCAGAAAGAATTTCTGTTGGAGCAGATAATGCAGAAAATCAATTTACTGGAAAAGTTGAAGAATTGATTTATCTCGGAGACCATATTCGTGTGAGACTGAACGTTTGCGGAAGTAATGAATTTATCGTTAAAATCTCTAATGAGGGCAACATCTCATTTAAGGAAGGCGATAACGTCGATGTATCGTGGGCTGCAGATGATATCAGAGCTTTAGATCTCTAAAATCCCAATTCAAAGAGTGCTTTTACTACACTGAATCAAATACTTAGCTTAATAAATTAGTACTTTATTTCATCTATAGGCATGTTAGACTTTCCGACTTTTAAAAAGGCTTTTTTAAAACTTTTATAAACTAAGGAGAAATAAATAATGTCTAAATTTTTTAAGACTATTATAGCTTTTGCTTTTCTTTCTGTTGTTCCTTTCTCAGCCTCTGCAGAGGTAACTTTCGTTTCATGGGGTGGTGCTTATACAGAGAGTCAAATTAAAGCTTATGGGGACACATACAGTGACCCTGACTCAATCATTTTTGAGCCATATAACGGTGGATTAGGTGAAGTTCGTGCACAAGTTGAAAGTGGGAACGTAGCTTGGGATATCGTTGACGTTCTTCCAAGTGAAGCAATCATTGGTTGCGATGAAGGATTATTTGAAGATCTTTCTGATGTAGCTTGGACTGATGCACCTGACGGTACATCTATGGAAGACGATTTAGCTGCAAGTGGAGTAACTATTATGCCTCCATGTTGTGCTCCTCAAATTTTCTGGACTTATGTAGCTTTCTACGATCCAGACAATTTCCCTGGAAACTGGAGTGGTGCAAAACCTGAAGGTATTGCTGACTTCTTTGATGTTGAAAACTTCCCAGGAAAAAGAGGTGTTCATACGTGGGCAAATGCTATCGTTGAGATGGCTTTAGTTGCTGACGGCGTTGGAGTTAACGACGTATATGACGTACTAGAAACATCTGAAGGTGTTGACCGTGCGTTTGCTAAGCTTGACACTATCAAAGACCATATCATTCACTGGTCTGCTGGTTCAAAACCATTAGAACTAGTTAAAAGTGGAGAGGTTGTTATGTCTCTTGCTTATAACGGAAGAGTTGGTGCTGCAAATCTAAGTGAAGGTGAAAACTTCGAATACATTTGGGAAGGACAAGTAATCGAACAAGAGTATATTTGTCTTATGAATGGTGCACCTAATAGAGATGCTGCAATCGACTTTATGATTCACGCATCATCTTCTGAGTCACAAGCTGAACAAGCTAAATACATTACTTACGGACCAATGAGAGCATCTGGTATCGATATTATCGCTGCTGGTGAACCATGGTTCCATACTGGTATCAATGTATTAGACCAAATGCCTAACACGCCTGATAAACTAGCTATTTCTGTAATTGGAGACCCTACTTGGTGGGCTGACAATGGATCAGAAATTAGTGAGCGTTATGGCGCATGGATGGGTAACTAAGCTTGAACGTTAAGTAAAGTTAATTTATTATTTAAAGGGGTGAGACATAAATCTCACCCCTTTTTTTATGGAGGCGCATATCTCTACCGCTGAACAAGTATTACTAACAACTGATGGAATTCCTCTAAAGGACAGCCTGAAGAAGACAGAAAGAAGGAATAAAATTAAGGCTTTTCTTCTTGTTTTCCCTCTTCTCCTTTTCATTATTGTTACATTTGTTGTCCCTATCTTTGATATGCTTGGCAGAAGTATTGACGATAGCCAAATCAATCAGGTTTACCCAAAAACATTTGAAGAGTATGGGAAGTGGGATAAAAAAGCAGATGAGCTTCCACCTGAAGAAGTTTTCAAAGCCATCTATTTTGAGCTCGGCACAGGCGACAAGATCATGATTGGAAGAGCGTTAACCCGGATGAACTATTCCAAATCTGGTTGGAAAAGTCTTATTAAAAAAACGCAAAGACAAATTAAAAAGGATCTTAAGGCTGAGACCGTCATAACATCATATAAAGATCGCCTAATTGAAATAAATGAGAAGTGGGCTGATCGAACCTATTGGTACGCAATGTCTCAAATGATTAATGAGCGTACACCTATTTATTATTGGAATGCATTAGATAGAACATACGACGCTGAAATGAACGTCGTAAGGCAGTCCGAAGAGAGAAGAATTTATGTCAAAACATGGATTAAAACTTTTAAAGTCAGTGTGTATGTTACTTTCTTTTGCCTGCTACTTGGTTTCCCTGTAGCCCATCTCTTAGCTAATTTGCCATTGCGTTATAGCAACTTATTAATGATTTTTGTTTTACTCCCATTCTGGACATCTCTACTGGTAAGAACAACAGCATGGATTGTGATGTTACAGCAGAATGGGGTTATTAATGGGGTTTTGGTATGGCTTGGAATCTTATGCGATGATTGTCGGATTCAGATGGTCTATAATGAAACCGGGACACTAATTGCAATGACACAGATCTTACTTCCGTTCATGATACTTCCGCTCTACAGTGTCATGAAAGTTATTCCACCTAGTCATTTACGTGCCGCGGCAAATCTTGGGGCAAAACCTTTTACAGCTTTTATCAGAGTATATTTACCTCAAACTGTTCCTGGAATGAGCGCTGGTGGACTTTTAGTTTTTGTACTTGCGATAGGATACTTTATTACACCTGAACTAGTTGGTGGTAAGGACGGACAATTAATTGGGCACTGGATTGCTTACCATTTAAAGACAACCTTAAACTGGGGTTTGTGTGCAGCATTGGGAGCTATACTTCTTGGAATCATGTTAATTTTATATTGGCTCTATAATAGAATTGTTGGAATCGATAATATTAAATTAGGATAACTATGGCTTTACCTTCATATACCAAACCTGGAGAAAGAATATTTTACTACTTCTACATAACTTTCTGTGGAGTTGTATTCTTCTTCTTAATGGCTCCATTGGTTGCAATTATCCCAATTTCCTTTAGCCAATCGCCATTTATGCTTTTTACTGAAGGAATGCTGGCTTGGCCTCCGGATCCTGACGCATGGTCTTTTCGATGGTACCGTTACATGGTTGGAATTTGTGAAGATAAAAATTTAACAACTCCTTGTGGTAATAAGTGGATGAGGGGAACAGTAAATAGTTTCTACGTAGGAACAATATCAACTGTCATTGCTACAACTCTTGGAACGATAGCTGCTCTTGGACTGAGCAAACCTCATATGCCATTTAAAGGTCTAATCATGTCAATATTAATTAGTCCAATGATTGTCCCTCTAATCATTACTGCTGCTGGAATGTTCTTTTTCTATGCAAAAGTTAATTTGGTTTACACTTTCACAGGAATTATTATGGCTCACGTTGCTCTTTCAGTGCCATTTGTAGTCATCACTGTAACCGCAACACTGGTTGGGTATGACACGAATATGACCAGAGCTGCACAAAGTTTAGGCGCTAGGCCAATGAAAACTTTCTTTAAAGTTACGATGCCACTAATTCTTCCTGGAATTATTTCTGGTGCGCTTTTTGCTTTTATTACATCTTTTGATGAAGTTGTGATTGTGATGTTTATGGCAAGTATTGAACAGTTAACTATTCCAAAACAAATGTGGGCAGGTATTCGACAAGAAATCAGTCCTGTGATTTTGTGTATGGCAACTTGTCTTGTTGTGCTCTCGATACTCTTACTAACTACTGTAGAAATGCTTCGTCGACGATCAGAAAACCTTCGTGGTATTGCTCACCGATAATTTCTTTATAAGTTTTTATTCTTTATGCCAAGTATCAGTTAATCGATATCCGTAAGGAAAAGGATTATTATCATCTAGATATAATTTCTGTTCTCCAGTGATCCATGCTTGACCTGTAATTTCAGGAACAACACATACTGTTCCATCTTTTTCTTCTTCACTAATTAACTCACATTCAAAAGTTGTATCTAAAATCGACTGTGAAATAAATTTCTCATGTAAATTTATTTCTTTTTTAAGATACATATATGCCAAACGTGCTGAAGTTCCAGTGCCACATGGTGAACGATCAAGTTTCTTTGGCCTGATACAAACTGTGTTGCGAGCTTGTTGAATACCATCTCCATTAACTTCTGACTTATCCATTAACATACAAAAAGAAATTGCATTCATGTTTGGAACTAATGGGTGACTAAATCCTAGTTGTTCATTTGCAGCTTTAATTATTTTAGAACATACGTTAACAATTTGATCAGCGTTATCTGGTTTGATTTCAATTCTTAAATCTTTACTGTTAACTAAAACAAAACCATCTCCACCGTATGCAGTAGTAACTATTAAATTTCCAATTCCTTCAACTTTAATTTCTTTTTCTAAATCTAAAACAAAAGAAGGAAAGTTTGTTATCTTTACACTTTCAACTTTTTGTTCATTGCACTTGGCTTCAACATTAATTAATCCACCTGGTGCCTCTAAGGTAAGATTCATTGTAGAATTAGTGATTGGAATAATACCTTGCTCTAATAATACTGTTGCCACACATATTGAATTGCTGCCAGACATCGGTGGCACATCTGCAGGCTCCATAATAATAAAACCCATATCTGCTGCGGGATCTTTTGGAGGCACAATGAGGTTAACATGCTTAAAAACTCCTCCTCGAGGCTCATTTAAAACATACTTCCACAGCTTTTTATCCTGTTTTATAAACTCCGCTTGTTCAAAAACAGTGCTCCCTTGAGGAGGTTCTACTCCATTGACAATAACGTCACCTACTTCGCCACAACAATTCACTGAAACTAGTTCAATTGACTTCATTATTCCTCGTACTCAAAATTGCTAAATATACTTATGTATAGATTCTATATATGTTATTTTTTTTCTAAGTCCTTATAAAACAACGGATTCTCTACCTTGTGCTAGACCCCCTATACTCTACAATATTTACCAGTACTTTTTAATAATTATTAAGAGGAGAGTAATATGGACAATGAGTTATCGGCTCTGGTAACCATATTTACGGAATTTTACTACTGGATCACAGTAGTTCTCATGTTTTTAATTCACGTGGGATTCTGTATGTATGAGGTCGGAGTCTCTCGTTACAAAAACCATCAACACACTCTTATGAAGAATACTATGCTGATACCTCTGGTAACAATCACATGGTTTTTCTTTGGTTGGTGGATTTATTGGGCCTTTATTAATGGTCCAGGTCTAGGTACATCAATAATTAGTGGTGAATCTGGAATGAATCTAGTTGCAGACGGATGGGGAGCTAATGAATTAGGAAACCCAACTGGTCCTGCAATGGCAATTAACATGGGCGATCACATCAGTGGTGTGTTCTGGGCAGCATTCTTGCTGTTCTCTTGGACTGCCGCTTCTATCGTTTCTGGAGCAGTAATTGAAAGAATTAGAATTAGTGCGTTTGGCGTTTTAGCTATCGCAATTGGTTCTGTATTCTGGACAATTGATGCATCTTGGGGATGGCACTTTGATGGATGGATGGTGAAAGTTTTAGGTTATCATGATGCTTATGCTTCTGGTGTAATTCACGCAGTTTGTGGTGGATTTGCTTTAGGTGTACTTGTTGTGTTAGGCCCACGAATTGGAAAATTTGTGAATGGCATACCTCAAAACATTGGACCAAGAAACCCATGGTTAGTTACACTAGGACTGTTTTTAATTTATACAGGTTTCTGGGGTTTCTACGCAGCTTGTAATATTCCAATTTTTGATGCTGGAGCTGATTCTGGTGCAGGAGTAACGTACTTCACTGCAGCAAATATCTATGCTAGTCCAACAACTCTAAGTGGAGTTACAATGAACTTCTTGATGTCACTCGCAGGTGGTCTGTTAGCTGGTTATGTCGTAGCAAAGGGAGATCCTTTCTGGACATATTCAAGTGGACTGGCAGGAATAATCTGTGCGTCTGCAGGAAACGACTTGTACCATCCTTTACAATCAATGGTCATTGCCATGGTCGGTGTAGTAATTATGTACAAACTACATTACTGGGTAGAGCGTCGATTCAAAATTGACGACGCTGTTGGCGCAGTAGCGGTTCATGGTTATGCCGGTGTTGTCGGACTTTTAATTTGTGGCTTCGTTTTATGGGGCTATCCTTCTTCAACTTACGAAGGATATGCAGCAATCACTCCTTGGGGAATGTTGGCTGGCGCAATTATCATGTTCGGTGTTCTTGGTTTCTTACCAGGTTATGTAATTGCACTTATACTTAATAGTGCTGGGCAATTACGTATCCCTAGAGAAGTTGAGATAGCTGGTCAAGACTACTTAGCAATGGAGGCAGCAAAAAAAGACGAAGACACTGTTGCTTCTGCTGAACAATAAAGGAGATAACTATGGAACCTACAGTAACAAGTTGGGTCGATGTTATGGTATCTGGTCAAGGCCAGGTTTACCCATACGTTGGAACAGAAATCTGGTGGTTAATTCTTGCGATTGTTATTTGGCTTGGCTGGCATGTCATTACTGGCATCAGCGAGACCGAAGAACATGAGGAAGTTTGCAACAGAGCTCCTGGTCCAAACGACCATAAGAATAATATTACCAACTGGTAATATAAAATAAGCTTTGCAAAGGACACTGAAACTCAGTGTCCTTTGCTAGTTTCAGAGATTTTTCTAATGACAGAAGATAATAAACCAGAACTTCCATCAAGAATGAGGAACGTGGCCTTTCCAAAGGCGAAATATGGACTTTATCTTGCTATCTTTATCATTTGTTTGTGTTTATTCTTAATCTATAAAGACTCAATTTTTTAATACCTAAAAAATGAAATTTTTAGTTCTTCAGCATATAGATATAGAGCATCCTGGCGTCTTTCGGGAATTCATGAAGAACGATAACGTTCAAATAGATACCGTTGAATTAGACGTGGGAGAAAAAATACCAAAATTAGATCCGTACGATGCCATGATTGTTATGGGAGGTCCCATGGATACATGGCAAGAAGAAATTCACCCATGGCTTGTGCCCGAGAAAGAAAGCATCTACGAATTTGCCTGCGTTCAAAAAAAACCTTATTTAGGTTTATGCCTTGGAGCTCAACTTCTTGGTGAAGTTGTAGGCGGAAAAGTTAACAAAATGGATAATCCAGAAATAGGAATACTCGATATTAATATTTCTAATCATAATTCAATATTTAAAGGCATGAACAACAATATTAAAGTTCTACAGTGGCACTCTTATGAAGTTTCAGATCTGCCTGACTCTACAACTCTACTTGCATCATCTGATGTCTGCAAAGTACAAGCGTTTGCATTTGAAAGAGCTTATGGTTTGCAATTTCATGTTGAGCAAACAAATGAGACTGTGCCTCAATGGTCATGCATACCAGAATATAAGACTGCACTCGAAGAAACTTTGGGCTCAAATGCTCTTGATAAATTTACATCAGGAGTAGACGATAATCTTACTGCATTTAATAATAGTGCTAAAATAATCTACGATAATTTTGTTAATATCATATAATTTAACTAATGATCCGAATACTGAAACACTTTTTAGTAATACTCATCACTATAAGTATTGCGGCAGTTATTGCTTTTCAATTTACTGCTGTACAAGATCTAGCTGCAAAATTGGTTGTTAAGGCTCAAGTTCAAAGAGCAATACAAGGAAATACTAAAATACCTGATTATGATGCTTTAAGTGCAGTGACATGTGGTACTAGGTCTCCAATCGCTGCTCCTCCTGACCGCGCAGAAACATGCACAATGATTATTGCAGGAGAACATATTTACATTGTTGATGTAGGTGATGGAAGTGTAGTAAATCTGAGAAACTGGAATATACCATTTAATAAAATCAAAGCAGTTTTTATAACTCATATGCACTCTGATCATATCTCAGATTTGGCTGATTTACATTTACTCACTTGGATTGGAACTGAGAGGGCAAAAAAGTTAGACGTATATGGACCAAGAGGAATTGAGTTAGTAACTAAAGGATTTGAAATGAGCTACAAACATGATTTTCTCTATAGAAACATGCACCACGGTAATATTTTAGCTCCATTAGAAGTAACTGGCTATAATCCCATCACAGTCATTCAAGAATCTATAGTCTTTGAAGAAAATGATCTAAGGGTGACCGCCTTCACGGTTAATCACTCACCAATAGAGCCTGCTTTTGGATTTAGATTTGATTATAAAGATCGATCTATTGTTATTAGTGGGGATACAACAATTAATGACAATGTAATTAAAAATGCAAAAAATGCTGACGTTCTCATTCATGAGGCTCAATCAAATGAGATGGTAGAGTTGGCAAGGAAAGAGTTAGAGCTTAATAACCAAATTACTGAAAAATTATTTGAAGATATAAAAGATTACCATACCACACCTAAAGAAGCTGCTAGAGTTGCAAAAAAAGCAGAGGTTGATCATTTAGTTTTAAATCATTTATCCCCAGCTCCTGATGGATATATAGCAGAACAAATATTCACAAGAGGTTTAAGTAAGATTTTCCCTGATTGGACTTTAGCTGAGGATGGAACAATGGTTATCCTCCCAGTTAATTCTGAAAAAATAGAAATTACAAAAATAAGTAGATAAGAAGAGTATTCTTACAAAACTTAAGCCTTATCTCCATATTCTTGCATGTGTTTTGCTATTCTTTCACTATCTCCGTACATAAAATGTTTAGACATATCCTCTCTATACCGACTCGATGGAACAGATAAGTTAACAGCTTCAGCTACTTCTCTAATAAGCATTGGATTCGCACCACAGCATACACCAAGATAATTGACTCCCATTCCATATGCTTCTTTTGCAAATGCTCCAATTTCATATCTATTACATTGTAAAGGATCAAGAGCAGTTGGAAAGGTCCGTCCGTGTGGCGAATTACATGTACAGCCATTGTTATCAGGTAAGTTAAAGAATGTTGGACTCTCTTCTGTCGTTCGAAAATTTATTGGAAGAGCTGCAACGTGACACTTAAGTGATTTTCTAATTTCTTTTAAATAAGGCATCATTGTCGCTGGTCCTCTAAAACAATTTAACCCTACAACATCCGCACCTCTTTGCTCTAGCTCTTTACATGTATCAACAATAGAAACACCATCTCTCATTATATTCTCACCCATAGGAGCAAGCGTAACAACAGCAGGTAAATTAGTTTGTTTGATAACTTCAAGAGCTTTATATGCTTCCTCAGCATAATAAAAAGTCTCTCCAATCAAAAGATCAGCATCTTCATCTACAGCCCAACCAATCATTTCCGAAAACATTCTTTCCACTTCTAGCTGAGACTCGCTATCATTCTCTTTCCAGATATTAGAATTTGAAATATTCCCTGCCATTAAATTTGGTTGAGTTCCTTTAATTGGATTGTCTGCAACTTTTTTTGCAATCTGCAATGCCGACCTGTTTAAAGGTTCAAGAAGATCTTCTTTTCCAATAACTCTCATCTTTTCTCGATGACCATTATATGTAAATGCTTGAACTATATCAGAACCCGCATGTTGAAAATCTTTGTGAAGATTCTCTAAAGCCTCAGGATGTTCCAAAGAAACCATAGGAACGAATTGACCAGAAGACATATATCCTCTTTTCTCAATCTCAAATAAGAACCCTTCCGCACAAATTACCGGACCCTTATTTAATCTTTCAATTAAATTTTTATTCATTATTACTCCTTTTTAGTGCTTCAACATCATGTTAGGCGCACAATACAGTTCAAATGCCTGGTTTTTTATTGAGATTTATTCCAAAAAAAAACCACCTGATAAAGCGGTGGTTTTAAAATTCGCTTTAGCAGGATTTTATAAAGCGCTCCGCAAGTTGAATTAAATCAGCGCTAAGTTAATTTAATACCAATTGATCAATTTTGTAAACTAAGAATTTCTTTAATTATCAGTCCAAATTAATAATCCTTGCAGTAATACGAATACAGATTAGAAGAGGCTTAAATCAACCATAATATATATCCAACAAAAGTGATGCAATTTGATACATTCGGTCTCTCGAAGACCTTAGAAAAGTCAATTTTTAAAATGGGCTTTCTAGAGCCAACGCCTGTTCAAGAACAATCAATTCCTATTGCTCTAAAAGGAATGGATATACTCGGTTCAGCACAAACTGGAACAGGGAAAACAGGTGCATTTTCTATACCTCTTATTCAAAAGTTAATGCGTGATGAAACAGCGACAGCTTTAGTTTTAACGCCTACTAGGGAACTTGCTAAACAAGTTTTAGAGGTAATAACTGAATTACTTTATGGTCAAAATGCCATCAATTTAGCATGCCTAATTGGTGGTGAGCAAATAACCAAACAATTAAAGCAATTAAGAAGAAGACCTAGAATTATTGTAGGTACTCCTGGGCGAATAAATGATCATATCGATAGAAAGTCATTAAAATTAAACCAAGTTAAATTTCTTGTACTTGATGAGACAGATAGAATGCTTGATATGGGTTTTGGGACTCAAGTTGATCGCATACTGAAAAATATTCCAAAGGAAAGACAAACATTAATGTTTTCTGCAACCCTACCAGAACAAATTGTTAAACTTTCTACAAAATATCTCACATCACCCCAACGAATATCTATAGGTAAGTCAAATGTAGTTGCTGTAAATGTAAATAATGAAATTATAAAAATTAAAAAAGAAAATAAATATGAACTTTTACTTGATCAACTAGAAAAAAGAGAAGGAAGTGTTCTTCTTTTTGTTAAAACAAAACACGGCACTGTTAAAATGGCAAAAAACTTGAGAAATGATCATTTTATTTCTGAACCTTTAAATGGCAATTTAAGACAAAGTAAGAGAGATCGAGTAATGAAGAATTTTAGAGATAAGAAATTTAAAATAATGGTTGCCACGGATATTGCTGCAAGGGGATTAGATGTACCTCATATTGAACATGTAATTAATTATGATTTACCTCAGTTAGCTGAAGACTATATTCATCGCCTTGGTAGAACTGGAAGAGCAAATGCAATAGGATCAGCTGTTACATTTATCTCTAGCAAGGAATTGGATAAATGGAATGAAATAGAGAGAATATTAGATCCAGAATTAAGAAAAGTAGAAAGAAAGAATAAGCGTACATCTTTAAAAAAGGATAAAAAATTTCAATCTAAAAGAAAGTCAAAAAGAAGATATACAAAATCAAAAAGTGATGATCATGATAAAAAGGATAGCTCTCAATTTTATAAAAATAAAAGAAATAATAAAAAATATAAAAGTAAAGACGAAAATGATGATTTAACTTCTAGAAAAAAAAGATTTTCTACTAAGAAGTTTAAGAATGAAAAAGATTTAGATAAAAGATCATTTAAAAAAAGAAGTGTAAAAACAAAATTTGCATCGGAGTTTAGACCTAAGAAAAAACATATAAGTAAAACGAATGTAAGACAAAAACATAAAAAAAGAATTAGGAGATAACAGTGTTTATTTCTTTAATTAAAACCTAGTTCTTTCTTCCTTTTTTCAGCATAGGTTCTAATCAAATTGTCGACTATTAACCCAATGAAAGCAACGCAAATTCCAAGAATTAAGCCTTTGCCCGCTCCTTGTCTATCAGATAAAGCCTTTAAAATATATTGTCCTAAATCTTCAGTTCCAATAAAGGCTCCAATGATGACCATAAATAATGCAAAGACAACTGTTTGATTGATTCCGAGCATGATATGAGGGAATGCTAAAGGAAAATCAATTTTAATTAACCTTTGTAAAGCTGTAACTCCGGACATAGCTGCAGCATCATGTAAACTAGGAGGAATACTTCGAAGTCCTTCAACAGTATAACGAGTTGCTGGAATAGTTGCATAAACGACTACTGCAATTAAGACGGCAGTATCTGTTACTCCAAATAGCATCATAACAGGTATTAAATATACAAATGATGGGAATGTTTGAAAAGTATCACAGACGCCTAAAATAAATTTTGAACTATAATTATTCTGAGAACACACAGTACCTACTGTTACTCCAATTATACTCGAAACGATAACTCCGCAAGTTGCCATATAAGCTGTAACTAGCGCTCTATCCCACCATTCAGTTAGGGCGATAAATAGTGTAAATCCTCCAACAATTAAAGCTGATCGAAGACCTCCAATGATATAGCCTGCCCCCATAACTAAAACAAACGTTGCAACAACTGGCATGCGAAGAAAAGCTGCTCTCATAGGCTGCAATACATCAACTATTAACCAGGTATTAAATACTTTTAGCGGATAAAAGAATGTATCCCATATCCAATCAACACCTCTATTCCAAAAGTCTTCATTCGATATTCCTTTATTATGTGGAACCTCAAATAAATAATTAAAACCTTCTTTAAAATAGAAAGAACCAAAATAGGCAAGTATCAATCCTATGATCACTGTTCCAGCAAAAATTAATCCATATTTATAACGCTGGAAGAAATTAAGATTAGTGAAATAATCTGTTTGTTTATTTGCCCATGCCAAAGACAGCTTATCTAAAATAACAGCAATTAAAGTTATACAAACACCGGCCTCTAGAGCTGCTCCTATATTAAGGCGATTTAAAGCCAATAATAAATTCCATCCTAATCCTTTTGCTCCTATAAAAGATGATATAACTGCCATCGATAAACACACCATAATGACCTGATTCACTCCAATCAAAATGTCTCTTTTCGCAGTTGGAATTAATACTTTAAGCATAAGTTGAAAATCATTACATCCACTCATTTTTCCAGCATCAATAATTTCAGGAGATACTGCTCTCAGTCCTAACACGGTTAATAGGATCATTGGTGGAGTAGCAACAACTATGGTTGCAATAGCTCCAGCATGATCTCCAATGCCGAATAGAACCATTACAGGAACAAGATATGCATATTGGGGCATAGTTTGCATAACCATAAGTATAGGAGACAACGCCGTTTCAACTTTTTTACTTTTGTAAGCCCAAACGCCCAGACTCAAACCAAGAATAAAAGAAACTGGTGCGGCAACTAGTATAAACGAAAGTGTTTGCATTGAAGGCTCCCATTGACCAAACACAGAAATATAAATCATGGTGACAGCAGCAAATATTGCAAGACCTCTTCCCGCCAATTTATATCCCAATATCGCTGCTCCAGCAGTGACTATAGTCCAAGGAATTCCACGAAATTCTGCCCATGGATTTGCATCAATCCAGTCCCAACTTGTAAATGCTACAACAGTCTTAACTCCACCTATGAATATTTCGCGAATGAATTCAATAAAAAAAAGTAGAGTTGATGAAATAAATCTTGTCACATGGAGCATAAATGGACGTGTTCTATAGTCGCCTAAATCAGAATCCCAAAAATCTATTTTCCACCAATCATTTAAGAAAAAATATAATACATCATTTATCCAAATAGGAAACCATCCAAGCCAAGGCGGTAATCTCCATAAAAAATTAAAGTATGTATAGCTGACAGATATGCCTAAAAAACTGTAAGTAGATTGACCTTCAACTATTACGTGCTCAGCTTCAGCCCTTATAAATTTATAGCCCTCAGGTACATCTATTGCAAAAATTAATCCAAAAAAAGTAAGTAGCAATAAAAGCCATTGAAATAATTTTGGATGTTTATTTATAAATTCCATAAATTATAAATTGTCATTCACTATTTCCAAAGACAACGTGGATTACTTTTGATGGTTTTATAATTCCAACAACTTGTTGATTTGAATCAATAACAGGTACGGATTTTTCTTGATCTAAAATTTTTTCAGCTACTGTTTCAATTATTGCATCTTTTGAAACTTTAAAATCGCTTAGATTTTGTTCATCAGCTACTGGATCCATTACTGCTTCAATTTTTAGAACTTTTTCTCTTGGAACTTCTTGTGTAAATTTACGTACATATTCTGTTGCTGGATTTAGAACAATATTTGCAGGTGTATCTAATTGTTCAATTATGCCATCTTTCATAATTGCAATTCGATCTGCAAGTTTTAGCGCTTCATCAAAATCATGAGTAACAAATAAGATTGTTTTTTTTAATGAACTTTGCAGTCTTAAAAACTCATCTTGCATTTCTTTTCTAATTAATGGATCAAGAGCAGAAAAGGGCTCATCTAAAAACCATATATCTGGTTCAACTGCTAGAGATCTAGCAATTCCTACTCTTTGTTGTTGTCCACCTGATAATTCTCTTGGAAAATAATTTTCCCTACCATCAAGTCCTACAAGTTTAACCATCTCCATTGCTTTAGAGACGCTATCTTTAGTTTTAATGCCCTTGATTTGCAACGGGAAGGCAATATTTTCCAATACAGTTTTGTGAGGCAATAACGCAAAACTTTGGAAAACCATTCCCATTTTATTTCTTCTTAACTCTATTAATTCTTTATTTTTGAGAGATAATAAGTCCTGACCATCAATATAAATCTTACCTGATGTAGCATCTGTAAGTCTTGACGCACATCGAAGTAACGTTGATTTTCCAGATCCAGATAAACCCATTACAACCAGCATTTCACCTCTTGAAACATCAAAAGATGCATTGTTTACTCCAACAATGCAGCCAGCTTCTTGAAATATTTTAGCATCTACATTACCATTTGCATCTTTGAGCATTTTTTCAGCATTTGCTCCAAAAATTTTATAAACAGATTCACATCTGATTACTGGTTCTACAGAAGTCATAAATTTATCGTTATAGCCTATCCTAAAATATTAAAAAAATCCCTTTTATTTTAAACGAGTTCTAATAGTTTTTTATAAAATATACTCTGGTGTCTATACCAGTATTTAAAAAACCTTTTGCTTGACCTACAACTGTAATGGTATGAGTTGTACCGACCACAGCTTCTAGTGTATACTCAACCATACACACATTTGAAGAACTATCCCATTTTACTGAAGATTTCTCAATATTATTGCCATTATCTTTATACAATTTTTGTGCGTCTATATCTGTAATATGTGCACCCATTACAGCACGTTGCGTAACTATTTTAGTGTTTTTGCAAACGGCTTCATATTCAGCAAGCGTTAATTGATAACCCTCTTCACTTGCGTAGAAATTTACTTTGCCGCTAGGAAGCGAATTGATTATTTCCTCATAATTTTCTTCAGATTGATCACTCTCTAATACGATATCACTTTCTGGAATTCTCTCTTCACCAGGAAAAATTATATAAAAAATAATAAATATTGAAATTATCAGAAGAAGAAATCCACTGAGTTCTAGTAAACCCCTTAGTCCTTCAGGTGTTTCTTTGTATTTTCTTCTAATTAGATTCAACTAATTCGCCTTCTTTCCAAATACCCTTCATAATTGTTCCATCAGCATTAGTTCTAGTGCCCTGTCCATTCCTATTACCATTAATAAATTCTCCCACATATGTATCTCCATTTGCCCAAGTAAAAGCTCCTTGACCATTCATATTATCATCAAACCATTCACCTATGTATTGAGCTCCATCTGGAAAAATTAAAGTTCCTTGTCCTTGCCATTTGCTATCAACAAATTCTCCTGTGTATATGTATCCGTTTGGCCAAGTTACAGTACCTTGCCCATGTTTTAAACTCCCACGCCACTCACCTACATATACAGTTTTGTCTGTATAGGTCCAAGTTCCGGTGCCATTTTCACAATCTCCTTCACATCCAGTTTTACGCGCAAAGGCAGAATTACAAACAACCACACTTAAAAAAATAAATAGGAATAATCTTGTCATGATTTTATAGATACTAAAAAAAATCTCCCCTAGTCTGAAACTAGGGGAGATTTTAATTTAAAAATCTATGTTGTAAAAGAATTAATTAAAATGCTTTCCACACAGACTCATTATCAGCTAACCAAGCCGCTGCAGCATCTTCGTGTGTCATTCCATCAACGTCAACTAAAGCTGCCATCGCACCTATGTGACCTGTTGTAAAAGACATATTTTTGAAAATAGCCGCGGCATCTGGATGAGTATTAGGAAAATTCTCATTCACTGCTTTTTTCAAATAACCATCTGGTGAACCGCATGCTCCGTCTCCACCATCTTCTGGTCTACAACCATCATAGAATGGAGGGAAATCAATAAATGTGAAACCAGCACCATCTGTAAAGTTTGGTGTCCAGTTAAAGATTATTGTTCCTCTATTTTCTTTTTTAGCTGCGTCTAGCTCAGCCCATAGTGCATCAGCACCACCAGCAAACTTAACCATCCATAAGTCATCTAAGCCAAGAGCTTCAAGACGCTGAGGCATTAAATCTTGGTGCCAAGTTTGTGGACCTTCTAGCCAACGACCTTTACCACCTGAGTCTGGTGTCACAAAGTTTGCAGCACAGTCAGGATTTTTTAAAGCCGTCCAATCAGGTAAACCTGGGCATAAATCAGCTACCCAGTTTGGATAACCCATATCTTCTAGTGTTCTAGCGTCATGGTCACCCCAGTCAAGTAAACCACCTGCATCACGTGCAGCATCAAATGATGAACCAAAAGCAGATTCCCACACTTCGTGTGAAATATCTACATCGCCTTGACGAATTGATTCATATACTGCTTGAGAGTCAGCTGGTACATATTCTACGTTATTACCAATGCTTTCGAATATTCCACCGATCACATAGGCCATTACAACCTGACTTGACCAGTTGTGCACTGGAATTCTTATTGGTTTTTTACTATCTGCAGCGTAGACAGCAGTTGATGCAAAAGTAATAGCAACAAGAGCAAACATTGCAGTTAGCATTTTTAAAGATTTTAACATGTATCCCCCTTCTTAAAGGTTCTTTAATTAAATTTAATTATTACTAAAAATTCTATTGATGCTAAGAGTACGAGTCAAATGAGATAGACTTTATTTGATCTATATATGCTGCTATACCTATTCAATAGATACTATATATGGTTAAAAATATATATTAAATTTATACATATGCATGCACATATAAATTAGGCGTGACATTTTAATTCGTTGATCATTTTCGATTTTATAAATTAGAATAAAAAAAATTTATTAGGAGATTAAATGAGTAGAGTAGCAATTATAGGTTCAGGTCCATGTGGTTTATCAATATTAAGGGCTTTCCAACAAGCAGAGGCAAAAGGAGAAAAGATTCCTGAAATTGTTTGTTATGAAAAACAAGATGATTGGGGTGGACTATGGAACTATAGTTGGAGAACAGGATCAGACCAGTATGGAGATCCAGTTCCTAACAGCATGTATCGATATCTTTGGTCAAATGGACCAAAAGAGTGTTTAGAATTTGCTGACTATTCCTTCGATAAACATTTTGGTCAACCAATACCATCATTCCCTCCACGTGAAGTTTTATTTGATTATATCTTAGGTCGCGCAAAAGATGCTGATATTAAAAAATATATTAAATTTGGAACAAAAGTAACGAATGTTATTCATAACGGATCTCAATATGAAATTACTTCTTTAAACAAAAAAGAAAATACGACTTCAAAAGAAAATTTTGATTACTTGGTTGTAGCGTCAGGACACTTTTCAGTTCCATTCATTCCTGAATATGAAGGCATGCAATCTTTTCCTGGTCGTATCTTACATTCTCATGATTTTAGAGACGCAGAAGAATTTAGGGGAAAGGATGTAATCGTCTTAGGTAGCAGTTACTCTGCTGAAGATGTAGCACTTCAATGTTATAAGTACGGAGCTAAGTCCGTAACAATTGGTTATAGAAATAACCCAATGGGCTTTAAATGGCCCGATGGTATGAAAGAAGTACATTACCTAGATAAATTGGAAGGAAACAAAGCTACCTTTAAAGATGGCCATACTCAAAATGTAGATGCTCTAATATTATGTAGTGGCTATCTCCATCATTTTCCTTATATGGAAGACAGCTTAACACTTAAAACTCATAACAGACTCTACCCACCAAAACTTTATAAAGGCGTTGTTTGGCAAGATAATCACAGCTTAATGTATCTTGGTATGCAAGACCAATTTCATACTTTCAATATGTTTGATTGCCAAGCCTGGTATGCACGAGATGTAATAATGGGGAAAATCAAAATGCCTGGTGCTGATGAAATTGAAAAAGACATTAACAAGTGGGTTGCTCTAGAGGAAAAATTAGAAGATCCAATCCAAATGATCGACTTTCAAACGGAATATACAAAAGATTTGCATGAAGCGTCTGACTATCCAGAGATAGACTTTGAATTAATCAGAGTTCACTTCAAGGAATGGGAGCATAACAAGGAAGAGGATATTATGACTTATCGAAATAATTCTTTCTCTTCTCCAGTAACTGGAACTGAGGCTCCACTGCATCATACCCCATGGGGAGAAGCCATGGATGATTCCATGAAGACATTCATGAAGTCTAAATAATCCTAAGACTGGTAAGATAAACGCGGCACGGCTTTTTCTATAATAGGAATGTGCATAGCCGCTGAAGCAAATCCTAAGAGCACACATAACCACCACATCAGGTCATAAGATCCGTACATATCATACAGTCTTCCTCCAAACCATGAACCCAAAAATGACCCAAATTGATGTGATAAAAAAGTAAACCCATAAAGCATGGACATATATTTTACACCAAATACAACACTGATAATTCCACTAGTAAGTGGTACAGTTGCAAGCCATAAAACTCCAAGCAAAGCTGCAAAGATTAATATTGTGATTTCATTCTTCGGAACAATTATAAAAATAATAAATAGAATTGATCTCAAAGAATAAAGTACAACTAATAGATTTTTCTTAGACATTCTGTCACCAAGTCTTGCAAATATTAAAGTGCCAAAAATATTAAATAATCCAATTAATGCTAAAGACCAACTGCCAATCCAAGAAGGTAGGCTTATGTCATCTAAATACGCTGGAAGATGAGTTGCTACAAAAGCGACATGGAATCCACATACAAAAAAACCAATAGTCAGTAAATTATAGCTTTTTGATTTGAATGCTTCCTTTAGCGCATCTTTCAGGGTCTGATCTGAAACTTGACTAGATGAATCAGATTTTCCAGAATAGTTTAATGCATAGCAAAATATAATCATGACTGATGCAATTAAAGTTAGATACAGAATTGAACTAGACCAATTTGAAACTTCAATTAAGAAGCCTGCAAAGGGAACCAATATAAACTGACCTAGGGATCCCGCAGCCATAACAATTCCTAAAGACAAGGTACGATGTTGTTCTTTTACTGTTTTCCCAACAGCTCCCAGAACAACCGCTGTTCCACAGCCAGCTGCCCCCAAGCCAAATATTGCTTGTGAAGCAATAATATCAAAACTTGTATTCACATGTGCCATCCAGAAAAGCCCAATTAAAACTAGTATTACTCCTGATAAAGATGCCTTCCCTGATCCATACTTATCTGACATTGCTCCAAATAAAGGAGACCCAATACCAATTAGAAGAAATTGAATTGCTACTGCAAACCCAAATACTTCACGACCAGTTTGTAGATGATTAGAAATTGGAACAAGATAAAGACCTGATGAATGTCTAATTCCGAATGATATTAATAATAATATACTTCCACCAACTATAACAAAATTAGAAATATATTTTTTATTAAGGGAACTATTCATATTCGTACTCATTATTTTTCTGTAAAGATATACTTACCTCGGTGAGTTACCACAGTAGTACAGCCTGAAGAAGTAGTGCTGTAATGTAATGAACCAGATGATAGATGAACAAAATCCCCTTTCTTATAAGTATATCCATCAGGGTCTGTTAAATCTCCTTCTAATATAAAAAACTCTTCTGGACCTTCATGTAAATGGGCTTTTGATTTAGTGCCTGGATCCATTTTGTAGAGATATGAACCTTCTCCAGTTTCTTCATCATAACTTAAATTGTACCACCAAGTATTACCATCCTGGCCAGCAGATTCTTCTTCTAATAATTCCCACTCTATGGATTCAATATTAGAAACCTTTCTGTAATCAGATAATGTAGACATGATTTATTTTTTAAGCTTTAACTCTACTTTTAGTAGGATCGTAAAATGGAAAAGGAATAATTTTTGCTTTAATTCTTTTCTGATGTCCATCCAATTTACCAATTTCAACTTCTATTCCTTCTTCAGATGAATGAATATCAATTCTGCATAATGCTATATTTTTATTTAGAGTAGGTGAAATCATCCCACTAGTGACAACTCCAACTTGTCCTCTTCCTATATGAACACAATCTCCGTGGCCACAAAGCTCATTGCCTTCAATTTCAAGCCCAACCAATTTACGTAGGGGGTTCTCTTTTCTCTTCACAAGCGCATCACGACCAATAAAGTTGGCATCTTTTGATTTAAGAGGAACTGTAAAAGAGATGCCCGCTTCAAATGGATCTGTCTCATCGCTAAATTCATTACCGCCAAGAATAAGACCTGCTTCAATCCTTAACATATCTAATGCAGCAAACCCCATAGGAGCTATATCAAACTCCTGGCCTGCCTCCCAAATAGCGTCCCATACTTTAGGACCATCTTTTGGGTGACAATAAACTTCATATCCAAGTTCACCTGTATAGCCTGTTCGAGATAACATTACAGGGATACCCAGGTGATCATTTAAGCGACTAATGGTAAAATGAAACCACTTTAAATCTTCAATTCCTGGACTTGCAGGCGTTGTCCACATAATTTTTGATAATACTTTCCTACTGTTTGGACCTTGTACTGAAATATTATGTAATTGATCAGATGAAGATCTAACAGACACCTTTAACTCTAATTTTTTACCTAACTCTCTTAGCCACTCACCTGAATAATCACTTCCTCCAATCCACCTGAAATTAGCATCACCTAATTTAAATAATGTTCCATCATCAATCATTGTTCCATTTTCATAACACATCGCTGTATAGACAACTTGTCCAATCGCTAACTTTTTTACATTCCGTGTAAGCGCTGTGTTCATTAACTCTTCAGCATCTGGACCTACAACCTCAAACTTCTTAAGAGAAGAAAGATCCATCATTATTACATTATCTCTACAAGCTGTATATTCAGCGACTGTCCCATAATTATCATATTTGTTTGGTATCCAAACTCCCGCAAACTCCACGTAATCTTTTGTTAATTTAGATGTACGTTCATGAAAGGCTGTTTGCTTTGTTAAAGAAACATCTGAGTCTGGATTCTTGCGATAAGCCATAGCTTTAGAAAAAAAGTTTTTCTTTGAATAAACTCTAACGCATATATCTGTTGGATTCCAGTCATTTGCTGCATCAATATCACAAGGGCAAGCAGATGAAGCAACTACTAAGTTTTTTTGAGCTTGAAATAAAACATAATTCCCAGGTGTTGACCAAGGCAAGTCAAAAAATAAAACGTTTGATGCATCTAATCCAGTGTTAAAAAATAAATTGATAGCTTGCCAACCACGCCTTTCATTTATTCCAAATGGTTTAAGGGCTACATTAAAATTGTCTGAACAATTTGCATGACCAAAGTAGCCTACATCTTCGTAGTATTTTGCACTACAGGCGTTGCCAAATGTATCATGACGTCCGCATGTGTCTTGAATAACTTCTACGAGTGCATCTTGATCTCTATCAAAATACTTTGCAAATAATCCAGGCATTGCATAATTCAATCCGATAATACTCCGGGTTACTATTGGATCGATGCTCAACTCTATCCCTTTTTGTAATTTTGCTGCGTCAAAGACCTGAAAATCTGAACACTGTCTTCCATATAGATCAATAACTTGAATGAAATCTCCTGCCTCAACTTCATATGATATTGCTGTACTATTACTAATAATAAATTCATCTTTGATGTCAGCTAAAGGAGGGGGTAAATAATAGTTAGACTTATTATCAATTCTATTTTTTCGTTTAACTCTAATCTCTAAGTCTGTGGCAGGATTTTGAGAGTCAACTGCCATATCTTCCCCTGGAGCAGCTATAATTACAAAGCCATCTTCTTGACACTCAAGATCTAAGGTTTCTCTAATTTTTGTTTCAGTGTTAAAAAAGTTTGTAGAAACGGCTTTATGAAAATCTATGTTTTTCTTCTTTAATTTAGTTAATAGAAATTTGTTATCAAGGCTATTTGATAAAATATTTTTTACAAAAGAAGCGTCATTATTTTTCTTACAGCTTATTGCATCTGGAGAACACTTACCGGAGTTATCAAATGCAACGACTTCTGCGATTTGACTTCCTTCAGTATTAATTATTGAAATAATATCCCCTGCAAAAAACTCAAAGCCAATAAGGCCTTGTGCTTTTGCAATGTAACGCTCAACATCTTCAGGAAGCCCTAGAATCCCTGCATTGAATGGTTGAGTTCTTCTAATATTAAAGCCTGATAAATCCAAATCCAATTTACACCTCTAAAAATCTCTACTTATTAAGCCTAAGTGTTTCTTACAAGCTAATATAAGTAAATATTTATGTATATAATATATATACATACAAAATAGTTTTCTTTTTTTTGCTGATATTTAAGAATTGGAAATTGCTAATAATTAGTAGAGAGAAAAAGGGCTTTTTTAACAAAATTTAAGAATAATGTCATTTCCACAAAAAGCAGAGTACGTAATTATTGGAGCTGGGATCCATGGTCTCAGCACAGCATGGCACTTAGCTCAAAAATTAAAGGCTCAAGGAAAAGGTGATGGAAGTAAAATCCTTGTAATTGAGAAAGATGGAATTGCTTCTGGAGCAAGTGGAATTGCTTGTGGTGTAATTCGTAATAATTATTTCCAACCTGCAATGCGTGAACTTATGGCTCATTCTGTAGAAGTTTGGGAAAGTGATCCAAAGAATTTTCATTACCACAGCTGTGGTTATATGCAAATAAGCCCTGCAAGCATGGAAGAAGATGTAGTATCTATTTACGAACAACAAAAATCGATCGGTTATGAATCATCTTTTATCCAAGGAGAAAAAGAAGTTGATACCTACATGAAATCACTATTTGGTGACTGGCAAGCAAAAGGGGTCACAAGTGTTCTTCATGAGAAAAAGGGAGGGTTTGCAAATAATACGTCTTCTATCTATGGATTGGCGGCAAAAGCTGAAGCAGAAGGTGTTAGAATATTATCTGGAACTACAGTAACTGGTTTTGAATATGGATCTAACTCAAAAGCGGTAACTGGAGTAGAAACTGATAAAGGCACTGTTAAATGTGATCAAGTTATTATTGGAGCTGGACCATGGGTAAAATCATTCTGGGATATGCTTGATCTTCCAAGTGAAGTTTCAATTAAATCTAATGGAACGGTGCATCCTAATGTACCTATGTGGCAATACTGGTACTTAACTGAAGGGGTACTGGGTGTTGAACCAGATTTCCTTAAAACAGATGATGGCAATATGCCTCCTGTTATTCATGTCGATACTGATGCACCTTTGTATTCAGATGTCGATAAATCTCTGATTACTGATAAAATTTGGGGACTTTATTATAAACCTGATTTTCATTTTAATGGAATTCAAGGTGGATCATCTCCTTACAAAGTAGGTGAACCAGGCGGTGAGGGAATTTCAGTTGATCCATACGGACCAGCATCAACAGAATTTATTATTGATGATGAGTTTGCTCATATGTGGAGTTCTGCATTAGCATTTTGTCACAAACGTTTTGAAGGCAAATCCCATCTTTTCAAAAAAGGTGCCACTGGTGGGTTAGGTTGTTTTACTCCAGACTCTTTCCCTGTTTTTGATCAATTCAGAGAGAATGTTTACGTTATTGCAGATTCCAATCACGGATATAAAATGCTTGGTGTAGGCAAGCTTGTTGCCGAAGAAGTATTAGGAGAAAAAAGCGCTTTGTTAGAACCTTTCAGGCTTTCAAGGTATGAAGAAGGAAAACTTCATCCTGTATCAAATAGTCCTTTCCCTTGGAGCTAATTCACTAAAAAAGTTAAAAAATTATTTCGAAGCTTGCTGTAATTGTAGTAGAGTTTCGCGATGGAACCGGTACATTTATTACTTAAATTCTGGGAAGAGCAGATGAGAAAATCTCATCGTTCAAGTAATTTCTTTTTTCGTAAAACACCTTCACATTATCACATGATGTTATTAGTAATGTCTGCTTACTATAATCAAAAAACATTATCAGTTGAGGAATTAAAAACAAAGTTATTTAATACATCAAGACCTAAATCCTCAATGATCATTACAGAAGCATGTGAAAGAGGATTTTTTTATTTGGAAAGAACTGACGTAGATAAGCGTCGGAAACACATCAAACCAAGTGAGTTATTTATCAAAGAATTCACAGATTACTTGGAAACACTAAAAAACATCAGTACCTAAGCCGATAAAAATATATCCTTTTTATATATTTTTTTTATTTCTAAATTAAAATATTTTAAATGAGCCATTTCAAATGCTTATCTAAAATTAACAATTATTAAATATATTAATTATATATGAAAAAGTACTCGGTCTTTAGTTTGATTAAGAACGCTTTGTCCCATCATCAAAATTGGGATGTTGCATGGAGAGATCCTGAACCAAAAAAAGAATATGAAGTAATAATTATTGGTGGTGGTGGTCACGGTTTAGCTACAGCATATTATCTTGCAAAAAATTTTAATATTCGAAATGTTGCGATCCTTGAAAAAGGATGGATAGGAGGAGGGAATGTTGGAAGGAATACAACAATCCTTCGCTCTAACTATATGTATAACGCAAACAATCTCTTTTATGAAGAAGGGATGAAAATGTGGAGAAATTTGAGTCAAGAATTGAATTATAATGTGATGTATTCTCCTCGTAACATTCTTAACCTTGCACACTCTGATGCACAAATGAATGCTTATTCTAGAAGAGGAAACTCTATGCGCCTCAATGGTATTGATGCTCAATTGCTATATAGAGAAGACATAAAAAAAATTATTCCCTTTGCTGATTTCTCTTCAAATTGTCGTTTTCCAATTTTTGGAGCATTAAGGCAACCTGCCGGTGGAACTGCAAGACATGATGCTGTTGCTTGGGGTTATGCAAGAGGGGCTGATGACCTTGGAGTTGATATAATTCAGAACTGTGAAGTAACTGGTTTTGATGTCAATAATGGAAAAATTCAAGGAGTCCAAACTTCTCGGGGAAATATTAAAACAAAAAAAATTGGCCTTTGTGTTGCTGGAAGTACTTCGCTGCTTGCTGAAAAACTAAATATGACACTGCCTATCGAAGCGCACGTTTTACAAGCTTGTGTATCAGAACCAATTAAACCTCTACTTGATCAAGTAGTAACATTTGGAGCAGGTCATTTCTACTGCAGTCAATCTGATAAAGGTGAGATGGTGATGGGTGGCGATCTTGATGGTTACAACAGTTATGCACAAAGAGGAAACTTACCAACTATTCAACATGTATTGACTGAAGGTGTCGCCCTCTTCCCTAATCTTAGTCGTTTAAAAATATTAAGAACTTGGGGTGGAATTATGGATATGTCTATGGATACTTCTCCAATTATAGATAAAACTCATATTGACGGATTGTATTTAAATTGTGGTTGGTGCTATGGTGGATTTAAAGCCACTCCAGTATCTGGATTAACCTTTGCCCACACGATCGCTAAAGACGAAGTTCATGAATTAAATGCACCTTTTAGACTTGATAGATTCCACACTGGCCATCTGATTGATGAAAAAGGAATTGGAACAAAAACCTGGATTAGTTAACAATGCTTGAAATTAAATGTCCATATTGCGGTAAACGTTCCCAAAATGAATTTGCGTATGGTGGAGATGCAACTGTAAAGCGTCCTGAATTGAACAAAGAAGTACCAGACGAAGAATGGGACACTTTTGTTTATTACAGAAAAAATCCGCGCGGTAATCATCTCGAACTCTGGCATCATATTTCTGGCTGTAGACAATGGTTTAAAGCAAAAAGAAACACTGCAACTCATGAAATTATTGATACATTTGAGCTTAGTGATGACATTGGAGATGCATCATGACACAAAATTACAGATTAAAAGATATTGGGCGTATAGATAGAAACCATGAAATTTCATTCATATTTAATGGTAAAAAATATTTTGGCTATAAGGGAGACACTTTAGCATCAGCTCTTTTAGCTAATGGCGTCCATCTAATTGCCAGAAGTTTTAAATACCATAGACCTAGAGGAATATTGGCAGCAGGAGTTGACGACCCGAGTGCAAAAGTTCAATTAATTAAAGATGGCTATTCTGAACCAAATATTAATCTTACAGAGTTTGAACTAGTTGAAGGTCTTGAGCTCCAGAGTCAAAACTGTTGGCCTTCTGTTAGTGTTGATGTTGGAGAAATAAATAATTTATTAAATAGATTCTTTCCAGCGGGATTTTATTACAAAACATTTATGTGGCCAAAAAGTTTTTGGTATAGCATTTATGAGCCATTCATTAGAAAAGCTGCAGGATTTGGAGTTGCTTCATTAGATCCTGATCCAGATAGATACGAACATCAATATGAACACTGTGATGTTCTTGTTGTAGGTTCTGGACCATCAGGACTTTCAAGTGCATTAGCAGCAGCTAAGAATGGTGCAAGAGTTATCCTTGCTGAGGATAAACCCCGGTTTGGTGGAAGTTTGTTAACTGATGAAGTCACAATTGGAAATAAAAAAGGAGAAGAATGGGTTGATGATGTTATCTCTGAATTAAAGTCAATGCCGAATGTTATTATAAAAAGCAGGTCACAAGTTTTTGGCTATTATGATCATAATATGTTGGTTATGTTTGAAAGAAAAAGAGACCATCTTCAAGACCCTGCAAAATTTACTCCAAGAGAAAAACTTTGGTATATACGAGCAAAAGAAGTCATTATTTCAACTGGTTCAATTGAACGTCCACTTGTCTTTGCTAATAATGACAGACCAGGAATAATGCTGGCATCTGCAGCCAAAGAATATTTAAAGGTTTATGGCGTCGCCGTTGGTAAAAAACCTCTTATTTTCACAAATAATGATAGCGCTTATGAAACTGCTATTGAATTTAAAAATAATGGTATCCAACCTACTATCGTAGACACCAGAGCTTCTTCAGAAAATCAACTTGTAAATGAGGCTCAGAAGATGGGTATAGATATATTGTTTGAAAATGGGATTGCAAATACTTCGGGCCATCTGAAAGTAAAGTCAGCAACAGTTGGAAAATTAAATAATGAGAAAAATTCATTTACCAATCTTCAAAAAATTGATTGTGATTGTATTTGTGTTTCAGGAAACTGGACTCCAACTGTCCATCTTGCTTCACAATCAGGAAATAAACTAAAGTTTGATGAAGAATCTGACACTTTCCTTCCAAACCAATCTAGACAACAGGAAACTGTTGTTGGCGCTGCTAATGGATCTTTTACTCTAAAAGAATCATTGGATGAAGGGTTTGAACAAGGTTTTAAAATCTCTAGTAAGATTACAAACAAAAATAATAAAACAAACGCACCGATATCTGATGAAAAAAGTTTAGGTAAACATGATAAATTCTGGTGTATGCCTCTTCCTGAAGGAAAACATTACAAAAGATTTGTGGACTTTCAGAATGATGTTGCAGTATCAGATATTGAACTTGCGGTAAGAGAAGGATTTCGTTCAATTGAACACGTAAAAAGATACACAACTCTTGGTATGGCAACTGATCAAGGTAAAACAAGTAACTTAAATGGATTACAACTTGTATCAAATATTGAAAAGAAAATTGTCCCAGAAGTTGGACATACTACTTTCCGACCACCATATACCTCGGTAACTATTGGAACAATTATTGGCCGTGAAGTAAGCAAATATTATAGAGCTACTCGAAAATCTCCAATGCACGAATGGCATGAAAGAAACAATGCTGTGTTTGTAGATGCAGGCTTATGGTTAAGACCACGCTATTATAAACATGGTAATGAAACTCTTCAGGAGGCAGCTAAAAGAGAGGCTGCAAATGTGCGAAAAAATGTTGGTATCTGTGATGTAACTTCACTGGGTAAAATTGATATAAAAGGACCAGATTCCGCAGAGTTTTTAAACAGGGTTTATACAAACGCTTGGCTAAAATTACCAGTTGGTAAAGCCCGATATGGCGTAATGCTGCGTGAAGATGGAATGGTTTTTGATGATGGAACAACAACTCGAATTAGTGAAAATCATTTTCATATGACAACAACAACAGCGCAGGCAGCTAATGTTCTCTCTCATCTGGAATATTATCTTCAAATAGTATGGCCTGAACTTGAAGTTAATGTTTTATCAACTACTGAACAATGGGCAGGTGCCGCAATAGCTGGACCAAAATCAAGAGAGCTATTAAGCAAACTATTTCCAAATGAAGATATATCTAATGAAGGTCTCCCATTTATGGGATATAGAGAATTTAAATTTTTTGATACAACGGCTCGTGTATTTAGAATCTCTTTCTCAGGAGAACTTGCATATGAAGTCAATGTAATGTCTGACTTTGGTGAATTCATGTGGGATAAAATTATTGAAGCTGGTGAAGGATTAGGAATACAACCATATGGAACTGAGGCTTTATCTACACTAAGAATTGAAATGGGACATGTCGCAGGCTCAGAAATTGACGGAAGATTAATTTCATATGATTTGGCTCTTGATGGAATGTTAAGTAAGAAAAAAGATTTCATCGGAAAAAGATCTTTAAACAGAGTAGCCTTTAATGATGAAAATAGAGAAAGGATTGTTGGAATTGTTCCAATTGATAAAAAAACTTCAATCCCTGAAGGATCATATATTGTAGAAGATCCAAATGCAGCATTTCCAATTCCAAAATTAGGTCATGTTTCTGCTTCTTGCTGGAGTGTTGAACGCAATAATCCTTTTTCATTAGCAATTATAAAAAATGGTAAAAATAGAAAAGGAGAAAAACTATTTGCAGTATCTCCTGTAAAAAATATGAGTATTCCTGTTGAGGTTGTTAGTCAGCACTATGTGGACCCTGATGGAGAAAGAGTAAGATCATGAGTAGAATTTCTCCTCTTCAGAACGCTCATAACAAAGGTCTGTTTGGCGATTATCAAGAAAAAAATGAAGGTAATCTGTTAAAAATCAGAGAAATTACTGATGTAAATATTTATCAAGTTGTTCAATATAAAAAATCATCTGTTGCAACTAGTAATATCCAGCTTGGTTCAATTAAATTACCTGCTAATGCAGCAGAAGTCTCAGTTGATGGGCAAACAAGAGTACAATGGTTTGCTCCGCGCTCATGGATCATCTTTTCAAATGATAATAATATTTCATCTGTTATAGAAAATACCTTTAATAATGAAGATTTTGCAGTAACTGACGTCTCACACTCAAGAGCAATCATTCAAATAAAAGGTGAAGATGCTTTAAATGTCCTTAAAAAAGGATGCCCTATCAATTTTAATGAGTTTAAGAAAAATAACTGTGTGAACTCAGTATATCATGGAATTACAATCTCAGTTGATATGATAGATGACAGTCCTTTGACATTTAATTTAATGGCCTTAAGAAGTTTCAGTGAGTCCTTTCACCACGCTATTACCGATGCAGCTCTTGAATATGGTTATTCAGGCCAGTAAATCGCTCTAAGTTATTGTTTCGACTCTTTTTTTTACCCCTACTTTTCTAACGATTTTATTTTGGTGAGTCTTTTCAAGAACTTATTTGAAAACGACCGCCTAACTCCCGCCTTCTCGTTAAAAAATTTGGTTGGTCCGACCTACGACAGGGGTTTTGTTCAACCGACACCATCAATCTAAAATATGGGGGATCGTTGAGTATATAGGGGGGTTTGTTAACTAAATTGCCTTTTCTTATATCTGAGATAAGATTTTGGTATGACTAGAGCAAAGTTTTTTTGGATTAATTTATTCTTCATAATTTTTACAAATCTAGCGGCAATATATTCATTTAGAGATGAAGGTTTACATGGAGTAATTGTTATAATTTCTCTCATTATTTTATTCATAATCTCAATTAAAAGACTGCAGAATATTGGAATTAGTAGTTTGTGGGTAATCTTATACCTTATACCTCTTGTTAATTTCTTTTTCTGGTTTTTTCTCCTTTTTAAATCTCCAAAGGATGCTAGGAAAAAAGCAATACAAAATAAAATCTCAGATCATCAAAAAGAACTCGATAGACTCAAGGATGAACTTGGTCAATATGAGCAAGATTCAAAAGTTATTTCTAGAATGGGAGAAGATAATTTAAAAAATATAACAACAAAATCTATACAAGGGTCAGCTCAAGTACCTCAAGAATTAAAAGCCATTATTCAAGGTGCTGGAATGTGCATTATGTTAGCTACATGGCATAAAAAAAATGCAGATTTAATTAATGATCCTTATGTTATTGGATATGTATATGGATTTGCTGATAAAATTAATCAAGCATCCAATCTAAGGGTAGGATCATATGAAGCAAAGAGTGTAGTTGACTCAATGTATGCCTCTATTTTTGATAATTGGGATTTAGCATTTAAGCAGATGATTAAATATACCGAACTTGCTGATTCAACATTTCAATCTGCCGTTCAAGATGGAGGGGATGATATGGGATTAGTTGTGAGAAAGAAAATTACAGTTGCTGAAAAACTATTAAATCATATGGACAGGAATTATTAATTGATTAATTGCTTATGACATTAGGAGATATTGGAATCATGATTATCTCATTATTTGCATGTGTGGGTTTTTATTATGTTTTTAAGGATCCAGTAGAAAGATTTCAACAATATATTGATCGTTCCCCAATAATTAAAAAGTTCCTTGGCAGAGCATCTACTTTCTTTGGAGTTACCGTTTCATTAATTATTATTGGTGGAATTATTTTAAGCTTAGTTGAGCTGATCCAATGGATTCTATAAACCTGTCTAAACTAATGGACAGTTTGCCTTTTCTGGTATCTGGGATAAGATTTTAACTGCAATGACACTAAAAGTCCCCATTGAATTAACCACTAAAATAAAAGCTTGGGCGCCTTCTTCTTACCCCGTTGATTTAAGTTATGGTGAATATGTTTTCGGAGGTGAAGCAGAAACAGCTATTGCTCTTGCGAAGACAACTGATAATACTGAAGTGGTTGTGGGCTTTAATGTTCCATGTTCATGCTGGCAGGAAATTAGTAGCGCTAAATCAGAAATTGCCAGAGTCCACGATCTACCTGATATGATAGATAAGTTTTTGGATAGGAGAGCTAAAAGATTTTATGATTTAACAAGAGTCAATAAAACAAATGAACGGAACCCCATAAGTGTAAAAATATTTAGGGCAAAGAAAATTGCATATTGGACTTTCATAATATTCATTCTCTATGGAATCTTTACGGGTGACCTTTGGGACTTAATCCAGGCAATAAGTGTCCAAAATATATTTAAATAGTTTTCAATTAACCACTACACTTTAATTCAAAACCTTCTTAAAATATTTATGATAAACTTCATTCTGAACCATCTCTTCGGTCATGTCTTCTTTGATTCTTTCAATCCTTTCATCATCATATCCTGAGATGCCATATTGAGGGTGAAGATATTTTCCCACTCCTACATCTATGAACACCCATCTTTTCTTATCAAAACTGTATGCACCAAGACCAAAGTTTCCTGATTTAAGTTTCACAATTCCAAGTATATTTCCGTTATCACTCATAAGGTTTGTAATTTCTAGTGGTTTAGCAAGTTCTCCATCATCCTTGCCTAGTTGAATATCTTTTACAAAAGCTTCTGGTTTTTTACTCATCTCAAAATCTTATCCATTAAAATAATTTTTCTATACGTTCACAATTCGCAGTAAAAAATTCATCTCGGGATCCATCATCTTCGATTCTCCACTGACGAAAATATCCAGAAAGTCTATCAATCTTTAGATACTCATTTGACGAATCAGCTTTGGCTACAATGAGATCATCTCTCACAAAGAACATATTGAACAAGTAATCATCAAGCCACATCTTTTGTTTATCAAGATTTATATCAAGCTCTTTGGTATGCAAACCCATTTCACCCTTACACGAAAGATATATCTCTTCAGCACTAGCCAAAGACATAAAGCCTAACAGTATCAATATAGAGAGTAGGTGTTTCATTTTATTATTTTTACTTATCAGTCTTATTCTTAACTATCTTAGAGGGCGTCCAATCGTATTCATCCTCAACAACCATTCTATGCACTCTATTATTAGTCTTATCTATAACATAGTATTCAGTTTTTTTATCTCTGAGGTTAGGCTCTTTATCTGGGATAGGTATTTGCCACCATTTTTTTTTAGTCATCTTTGCCAACATTTTCACTATGATACTGAGTGCTTAAAAGCGTTTTATTTGAAGCAATAAAGCCGAGTATGAATCCTATTACGCCCCATGCATAGCCTTGTATAATCAATGTATCAAAAAAAATTATTAGGTAATTACTATTAAATAGCAAATAACCACATAAAGCTGCACATGAAAGTCCTATAATGCTACCGATTATTTTTGCTCCAAACTCAGCATATAGTGATCCACGCATTCCTGCTCCAGAGCCCCACATAAATAAAGGACAAAATATAGCTACAGCCCACTCAATTGTTGTCCAGCCAACTAATACTGTGGTGAAAAAGTAAAATAAAGATATGTAAAGAAATCCTCTCGTCATTTCCAAACCTTACCCTATTAATCGTAATTATTTAATTACAAACTACCGCCAAAGTCTCCTACTATGTGGAGAAATCTAGATACGTTTTAAGAGAACTAATGTAACGATAGTGAGTAAAATATCTTTGTGTACTGCCGTATTTATAGATATCATTAGATTAATTTAACGGTTATTCAGGCGAATAAATCTAATTTATTGAAAAAGTATAAAGAATAAAATAAACCCATACCGGTATAAGTGTAACAAAATAATTTAACATCCAAGTAAATCCAATTATTCCTCCCCAATCTTCAGGATCATGACTAACAATTCTTCTGTTAAGGGAATTTTTTAAACCTTCAAATGCTGTTGTTCTTAAATAATTTCCTGAACTATCATTTTGTAACTTATTTATTCTAGCTTTAATTGATTTAAGGTGAAATATTTGCCACGGTAAGTAGCCTATTCCAAAAAGTAAGTTCAAATAAAGTAGGATTTCAAGATTATTAAAATCTATAAAGGTTAATAAAATAATTACACTGCATACGAAATTTAATAAAAAAATATTGAACCAGCCTATCTCCTCATAAAAATATAAATTTTCATTCTTTGTTAGTATTGCGCACCACACAAAAACTTGCGAAATGCTCACTTGTACAACCATTAACCAACTAAAAATATCTACAAATAAGAGTTCATGATCGTTAATTATTCTGATTACATAGCTAAACATAAAGATGTATGAAATCTCAACAAAAGTTACAAAAAATCTTGTAATAAACACTGATGAAAATAAATTATCATGCAAGACTGCGTATGAAGAATAATTTACAGGGAATAGGCATCTGTATGCAGAAACCAAAAATAGAATTTGTGCAGGAATAAGAAGATAAGGATCTACAGATGAAATAGGAGAAACTATCGTCTGTAATAAGAAATATATATTAACTAAGGCTCCTATTTTTAAAGTCCATAATAAATACTTGTACATAATAAGTGCCTTGAGAAAACTAACTATTCTGGGATTTGTTGAGTCATACAACCTAATCCACCACCACCAACAGCTTGGTAAGTACTTGGTGCCTCAACAACATCTAAATTAGGAAATATTTTTTGTAATTCTTTAACAGCTTCTTGCTCACCTTTCCAACCTACTTGCGGAACAATTATTGCACCATTCATAACATAGTAGTTTGGATAAGGCGTAGGATATACAATGCCTTCGATGGGAAGTGTATAAGGAAGATAATCAAATTCAACTATTTCCAATTTTCTACCTTTTGCATCAGTTGCATCTTTCAAACGAGATAAATTTTCTTTTAAAATCTCAAAATTAGGATTTTCTTTATCTGAGCAAGTCTGCACAATAACTTTTCCTGGAGCAATATATTCTATAACATTATCCACATGACCATCAGTTTCAGTATCTTCAAAAAACCCTTTGTAAAGCCAAATAACTTTTTCAATTCCTAAATAATCTTTCAAACCTTGCTCTATATCTTCTTTGCTCATAGAAGGATTTCGATTCTGATTTAATAAAGTTTGCTCTGTTGCAATTAATGTACCTTCTCCATCAACACAAATAGCTCCACCCTCAAGAATAAAAGGGGCTTCATATAATGGAACGTTAAAATATTCTGCAATGGTGTTTGGAACGCTCCCTACTCTTTCATAAGTTGGATACTTATCCCCCCATCCATTAAATTGAAATTTAACTGCAGCAATTTCACCTTTAACATTCCTTACAAACATTGGTCCATTATCTCGTACCCAAGCAAACTCTGTATCTGCAGCAATAATTTTTGCAGAATTTCCACATCGTTGTTTTGCTTCTTCTATATCACTGTGGTCCGCAACTAAAAATGTTTCTTCGTATTCAGCCATTTTTTTTACCACTTCAACTATCTCATCCCGGAATAGCTCAGGTTCTTTTTCACCTTTTGTCGGCCATGAGATTAATGAGCCTCTATGTTTTTCAAACCGACCAGGCATAATAAACCCATCTTGAAATGGTGTAGATTCACGAATTTCGGCCATAGATAATTTATATATTGTTTTTTTTAAATTGAGGAAGCATAATTTATCTTATTATGAGTATCAATTTATCAAAAGTCGCTTCGCAAAAAAAAATAAAATATTTTTTAATTAGTTTTGTAGACCTATTTGGGGTCTTAAGAGCAAAACTTGTTCCAGCACAAGCTATAGCAGGAATGCAGAAAGATGGTGCTGGTTTTGCTGGTTTTGCAACATATTTGGATATGTCACCTGCTGACTCAGATATGCTAGCTATACCCGATCCAAAAAGTCTTATTCAATTACCTTGGCAACCAGAGGTTGGCTGGCTTGCAAGTGATCTAGTAATGGATGGAAAGATTGTTGAACAATGTCCAAGAATAATTCTTAAAAGACAGATAGAAAAATTGAACGAAAAAAATATGGTCATGCAAACTGGTGTTGAATGTGAATTCTTCTTATTGAGCGAGGATGGAACTGAAGTTGATGATAAACGCGATACAGCTGCAAAACCTTGTTATGACCAATCAACTTTAATGCGTAGATATGATATCATTAAAGAAATATGTGACTCAATGATAAAGTTGGGTTGGAAGCCATATCAAAATGATCATGAGGATGCGAATGGTCAATTTGAAATGAATTGGAATTATGCTGATTGCCTAACGACCGCCGATCGACATGTCTTTTTTAAATTCATGGTTAAATCAATTGCTGAAAAACATGGTTTGCGTGCAACTTTTATGCCTAAACCTTTTCCTGATCTAACAGGAAATGGTTGTCACGTTCATGTTTCAATTTGGGATCAGAAAAAAAAGAAAAATTTATTTTTAGATGAAAATGGTGAACTTGGATTATCCAAATTAGGCTATTCATTTATTGGGGGGATTATGAAGTCAGCAGATTGTTTTTCTGCTTGGTTTAATCCTTCATTAAATAGTTTTGGCCGAATTGATGCATCAAATACTCTCTCTGGCGCAACATGGTCTCCGAGTACTGTTACATACACAGGAAACAATCGTACTCATATGGTTAGAATTCCTGATGCAGGAAGATTTGAAGTAAGACACGCTGATGGTTCGGCAAATCCTTATCTACTTCAAGCAGGAATGCTTGGTCTTGGACTGGATGGAATAAACAATAAAAGATCTCCGGGGAAAAGGCTGGATATCAATATGTACACTCAAGGCCATAAGCTAAAAAGAGTTAAAAAACTACCAAAAACCCTAGATAAAGCTCTAAAACTTTTCAAAGAAAGTAACGTAGCTAAGAATGCCTTTGGATCCAGTGTTGTCTCAAAATATGTTAAACTCAAAAATAGAGAACTTAAAGAATACGGCAAACAACCTGAAGATCAAAAAAGTGGATGGTCTCGAAATAATGCGATTGATTGCTAATTAATAAAACCAATATATGACAATCTCTTTATCAGATATTGTAAACTTAAATGAATACCCAATTCATGATTTAAATTCAAAAATTTATAAAGAATTAACGGTGTATTGTAAGAATGAATTAGACACAATTGGATGTTGTGTACTCTCAAATTTTGTTCAACCTAATTCAATTAACAAGATGCTCAATGAAATTGATTCAAAACGAAGTCAGGTTTATTGGTCAGATGAAAGTCACAACCCTTATTTTACTAAAAAAGATTCTTCTTTCCCTAATAATCATCCAATTAACTCTTTTGGAGATCGCAACAATGGTTACCTTAATGGGGACCTCATACCAGAAGACTCGGACTTAAATACTTTATATCACAGAGAAGAACTAAAAGATTTAGTTTCCAATTGTTTGGATATCAAACCTTTATTCCATTGGGCTGATCCATTGGCAAAAAATGTATATAACTGTATGGATCCTGGAAATTACTTTCCCTGGCACTTTGATAGTAATGAATTCACTTTAAGTATCCTAATTCAAAAAGCAGATGAGGGAGGTAACTTTGAATACGTTCCTAATCTCAGAAAGCCTAATGATGAAAATTTTGAAGGGGTTAAAAGAGTTCTAGATGGCGACAGAGAAAATGTTCGAGTTCTAGAATTAGAAGTTGGTGATCTTCAAATTTTTAAAGGTCGCTATTCTATGCACCGAGTAAGTAAAGTAGAAGGTAAAACGACAAGATATATTGCTCTCCCTACATATGCTTTAGATGGATGGAGAGTTAATACCCCAGAACACGCAAGAGTTGTTTATGGAAAAGTTCTTCCAATACATTATGAAAGAAATGTAGAAAGAGCCGATGGTCTAAAAGATTAAATCAAAAAAGTTTTTCATTTCTTGCCATGAATGTTCATCAGCAGCTTGATCATAAAATAATCCTGAATTTCGATCATCAGCATTTGGATTGGTAAATGCATGTCCTACATTGCTATAAGCGTGTATCTGCCAATTAGCGCTTTTCGACTTTAGTTCTTCAGCAAGATCAATCATGTTTTTTGGTGTTGCCATGGGGTCTTCATAGCCATGTAGAATTAATATAGAGCTTGAAATTTTGGTTGTACCTTTTAGTGTTTTTCCTGGATTTGCAGTCGGTGCATCATATAAACCATGAAAACTAACAACTCCTTTAACATCTTCGCCTGCTCTTGCTAGGTCCAATGCACATTTTCCTCCAAAACAGAAACCTATTGCTCCCGTTTTGTTTTCGTCAACACGATCAAAACTCTTTAGTAAATTGAATGCATTGATCATTCTCTCCTGCAATAAAACACGATCAGAATTAAACTCATTCATTAAAGCCATTGATTCTTGTGGGTTACTACCTCTTCTACCTGCCCCATACAAATCTATTGCAAAGGCAAAGTATCCTAGCTCTGCAAGTTTCTCAGATTTTTGTATATCAAACTCAGAGTGTCCGCCATATGCATGGCAAACTAAAATACCAGGTCGAGGTGATGTTGATTCATCATTAAAACTAATCGTGCCTTGAAATTTTAATTCAGAATTAACATCTCCATAAGTTATTTGTTCAGTCTTGATCATGGTTATAAATTACCTTCATAAGAATCTATGTAAAGTTGTTTCATTTCGTCCAATGAAATATCTTTTGGATTTGGTCCAGTTGAAGGATCTTTTAATGCCATAGGTGATAATAAATCAAAATTAAATTCTACATTCAAATCTTTTAATGTATGAGGGATTGATAGATCTTTTCTTAGTTCCAAAACCCAATTCATAATTCCATCAAAAGTTTGATCCTTTAGCTCAATGTATTTAGATAATAAGATTAATCTGTCTTCTATTACATCTTTATTGAACTTTAAAACATAAGGCATAAATATTGCATTTGATAGTCCATGATGAATATCATTTACTGCATTAATAGGGTGGCTTAGTGAATGAATTGCACCTAATCCTTTTTGAAATGCTGTTGAACCCATAGAAGAAGTCACTAGCATCTTTGCTCTTGCAATTTTATTGGATGGATCTTTATATGCAGCAACTAAATGATCTTTGATATTTTTTATTCCTTCAACTGCAATACCATCAGCCATGGGATGGAATCCTCTTGCACAATAAGCTTCTAAGCAATGCGCAAATGCATCCATTCCTGTTGCAGCGGTCAAATGCGGTGGAAGTGTATAAGTTAACTCAGGGTCCAGAATAACAAGGTCAGGCAAAAGTGATGGGTGAAATATTATTTTTTTTGTCAGATTTGTTTCATCGACAATTAATGAGGCTCTACCTGTTTCAGATCCTGTACCAGCTGTGGTTGGAACAGCAACAACCTTTGGAAGATTATTTGTTACTGCCTTAGTCCAATTATCTCCTATATCCTCAAAAAACCAGAGATTTTCTGACTGGGCAGACATAAATGCTATAGCTTTTCCAGCATCTAAAGAGCTTCCTCCACCAATTGCAATAACTCCATCATGGGATTCCGAGCGAAATTTTTTAACTCCGTCGTTAACATTTTTTCCAGTTGGATTACCTTTAATCTCAGTAAAGATCGAATGAGAAATTGATTTATTATCTAATGTTTTTAAAATTTTTTTAAAACTATCATTTTCTGCGAATTGAGGGTCAGTAACAATAAGAGGCTTAGTAATACCTATTTCTCTTAAAGCTGAATCAATATCAGCAATACGATTAAAGCCAAACCATATAGGAGTTGGATAATTCCAATTTGTTGAATTGATTTCTGACATTATTTTACTTCATAACCTTCTCTTCTTGGTGTTTCATCAACAAGCTCAGGTGGAAATCCTTCAGCTCTTAAATTTGTTTCACAGGCCTCTTCCAAACGTTTAACAATCATAGATGACCATGCACGATCGCCAAAACGATTTCTTCCATCTTGAAAAATATCTTTAAGTAAGGGCGATATTTCTGCAGGTATTTTTTTATCTTTTGTCAGTTGGTCAAAAAGACCGACGTCTTTACATACCAGATCCATAGTAAAGTTAATATTATAACTTCCATTCATAATAACTTGACTCTCAGTTTCGTGAACAAAACTATTCCCTGAACTAATTTTAATACCTTTAAATGCTGTAGGTAAATCGAGTCCTGATTTTTTACATACCATTAAAGCTTCGCCCAATGCTACCAAATGAGTAGATGCTAAATAATTTGTTACAACTTTTAAAATAGATGCACTACCTAATTCTCCAACATGAAGTATCTCATGCCCCATAGCTTTTAGAGTTGGCAATGCAATTTCAAATGCCTCTCTTGACCCTCCTACAAGTATTGCGATATTTCCTGTTGATGCTCTATGACAACCACCAGACACAGGTGCCTCAAGTGCAAATGCGCCTTTATTTAAAACAAGATCCGATAATCTACTCATTTCATTACTGTCAGTCGTGCTCATTTCTATCCATAATTTACCCGCCGACAATCCTTCCAATAATCCTTCTTTACCTTCTAAAGCCCGAGAAACAGCTTTCGGACTTGGTAAGCAGGTGATGCAAATATTGCAGGAATCTGCCATTTCTTTAGGAGAATTAACCCACATTGCTCCAGCATCTTCTAATACCTTTGCTGTTGAACGGTCCAGATCATAAATACTAATATCAAATCCCGTTTCAAGAAGGCTATTTGCCAACTTGAAGCCAACATTTCCTAAGCCTATAAAACCTACTTTCATACTTTATTCCTTTCTTGATTTATAGTGTTGGTGGAGTCGATGGTTGTCTTATTCCAACAGCATGGTAAGCAATTGCAAAAATAATTGTTGCACCACCAATCAACGTCACTGATGATGGAACTTCATTTATTCCGAAAATTGGCATCCAACACCATAACACGCCTCCAACTACCTCTAAAAGAGAAAGAAGCATAAATTCGGCTGCAGGCAAATATCTTGCTCCAATACTAAGACAAATTAATCCTACAGCAACAAATGACCCGTGGAGCATGCTAAGCAACACATTTCTCATAGGCATAGTATATTCATCTCCAGAAATGGTAATCATAATTATAGAAAATAATGAACAAGTAATTCCTGCAATAATAATAGTTGTAAATTTAGGTGTATCAGGACGCCATCTAAGAGTTACAGCAAAAACTGAAAATCCAATTGAACACAATAATCCAAATAACCAGCCAAGCAAGGTTCCAGCTTGCCAATCATTATATGCCATTAAAAACATTCCTAATAATGAAATGACACATGCTACTACCGTAGCAGATCTAACATACTCTCTTAAAAAAATATAAGCAAACAAACCTGAAAACAACGGTTGAGTTCCAATCATAAATAAAGTTGTTGCCGCAGTAGTAAAAGTCATTCCAAAAATAAAAAAGATAAATGCAAAGGCTAGACCAACACCTCCTAATAACCCTGATAATCCAACTCTCTTAAAGTTGTGATGAAATGACAGTCCTTCTTTGTACAATAAAAAAATTACTAGAATTGTTGCTACCGTAATTCCTCTACAGAATAGGTAGTGCCATTGATATATTTGTGCATCTATCATATATCTGATGGTAGGCGCACCAAAACTCCATATTAAACCTGCTGCAAGAGCAAGAAAGAATCCAAGAAAATATTTATTGCTAGTATCAGAAGTCATAAGCTAAACAAAAAGAATATATAAATATTGGCCTTAATACACTATAAATGAAGACCATGAATTCAGCTAAAGAGCTAGGAAATTACGATAAAAAATTTGAAAAGGTATTTAGTCTTTTTAAAAGCAACATAGAAAATGGAGAGGAAGTTGGTGCTTCATTTGCAGTCTATCATGAAGGCAAACTAGTCATCGACTTGTATGGTGGGTATAGGGATAAGGATAAAACCAAAGCCTGGGATCAAGACACTATCGTTAATATTCATTCTACAAGTAAAGGGTTAGTAGCAATGATCATTGCTCACTTGATTGACAAAGGTCAAATTGACCTAGATGAAAATGTTGCAACTTATTGGCCAGAATTTGCCCAGGCAGGAAAAGAAAATATTAAAGTTAGAACATTGCTTTCCCACCAAGCAGGACTATATGGATGGAAAGAAAAAATTGACGAGTTAGATTTCTATCGATGGGATTATGTTGTTAACCTACTAGCTAAACAAGAACCATTTCATAATCCAGGAGAAGAAATTTGTTACCATCCAAAAACAATTGGGTTTTTAGTTGGAGAATTAATTAGAAGAGTTACCAAAAAAACTGTTGGTAATTTCTTAAAGGAAAATCTTAGTAACCCCCTAGATGCAAAATGCTTTATAGGAACACCAGAAGAATATCATAATAATATTGCTGAATTAATTAGTTCTGAAAGTTTAAGAAAAGCTTTTAGTAATCCAGAACATATTGATCAATATATGATTACCGCATTCTTAAACCCTGCCAACCGAACCAAAACATCAAATACTCGTGAATGGCGTCTTGCTGAAATTCCTGCAATGAATTGTCATGGAAATGCTAGATCACTTAGCAAAATTTATGACTTCTTTATGAATAGTAGAAATCATGAAAATGGATTCATAAGTAAAGAAACTTTTGATTTAGTTACGAGAACTGAAGTAAAAGGGAATGACAATGTTATGAAATCACCTATGCAGTGGAGCTGTACTGGTTATAGCATTGGTGGAGGAAAATTATTTGGAAAAAGTAATAAAGCCTTTGGACATACTGGCTGGGGTGGATCAGTAGCTTTTGGTGATCCAGAAAATAATCTTAGTTTTGCATATACAATGAACTTGCTTACTGGTTCAATGTTAGGAGATCAAAGAGCACTAAAATTAGTAGAAGAAACTTATAATTGCCTATGAAATTAAGCTTTAAAACAAAGTTTTTTTATGGTGGTGGTGATTTTGCCATTAACATTATGTGGCAGCTGACGGTCTTTTACTTGATGTTTTTTTACACTGATGTATTTGGACTATCCCCTGCCAAAGCTGGCTTGGTATTCTTCATCGCAAAAATATGGGATGCAATAACTGATCCCATTATGGGATATATTACAGACAATACTTCGACTAGATGGGGAAAGTTTAGGCCTTATTTAATTTTTGCTTCTTTGCCTGCATTAGCTGCAATAGTTCTATGCTTCACAGCTCCAGATCTATCTCAGACTGGAAAATTTTACTGGGCTTTATGTACGTACATTTCATTTACTACTCTTTACACAATAGTTGCAATTCCATTTGGATCTTTAATTCCTTCTATGACACAAGATATAAATGAAAGAACATCGCTAGCATCCTTTAGATATTTAGGTGGTAGCTCAGGTTCAATTGTAGTTGCTGCACTTACAATTTGGTTAGTTTATAAATTTGAATCTCCAGCTTTTGGTTTTCCGGTAGTGGTTGGGGCTTTTTCTATTCTTGCAGCAATTTTTTTCTTTCTTTGTTTTTTTCACACTGAAGAGAAATATTCTAAAGTTTATGAAGAGAGAATAAGCATAAAAAGAAATTTGAGCATGATTGCCTCCAACTTTCCATTACAATTTGTTATTGTTGCAATATTTGGAACATGGATGGCAAATAATATTAAACAAGTAACAGTTATCTATTTTGTAAAATATAATCTTCAACTTGAACCATATTTTGGTCTCATTCTCTTAGCTGTAATCTTGCAAATAATGATGGGTGCTTTTCTGGCAAACTTAATTAAAAATAAACTTGAGAAAAAAAACATATATATTCTAGGAACAGCCTTGTATGTATTAGCTGACCTAACTATCTATTTTATAACGGGTTATGAAAACTTCTGGTTATTAGCTCTTGTGGGCATTCCTGCCTTCATTGGCTTTGGAATGGCAGGGGTAGCCGTATGGTCTATGATTGCAGATACAGTTGAGTATGGAGAATGGAAGTCAGGATTCAGAGCAGAAGGAGTGATAAATTCTTTCCATGTATGCATATTTAAATTAAGCATTGGGATCAGTGCATGGTTTGCTGGAATTATCTTAGAAAAAACAAACTATGTTCCTAATGCAGAATCTCAAAGCATTGAAACATTGGATGGTCTTTTTGCAATGGGTTATCTTTTCCCAGTTTTTGCAGGTTCGATTGCTATGATCATCCTATATTTTCATAAATATGATAGTCAATTTTATAATAAAATTTTCTCCGAATTGTCTAATAAATAATTAATGAAATCTTATTCTATTGGTAAAGCATTTGGTCGAGTCAATCTTCTTGGTGAACATTTAGATTACAATGGTGGTTGTGTATTACCTTTGCAGATCGATAAGTCAGTAACTATAAAAATTGAACATAAATCAGATATAGAGGGAATATTAATTAAATCTAGAAACTATAAAGAAGAAATATCGATAACCAACTATTCAGATAAACATAACAGCTGGGCAGACTTTATAATTGGCTCATGTGATTATTTTAAAAGATTTTATAAGGCTGATATTTCCAATATTTCTGTAAACATAGAAAGCGATTTGCCTATAGGTATTGGTCTTTCGTCTTCTGCAGCAACCTGTGTAAGTATGATAAGAGCTCTATCAAGTCTTTTTGAAATCAATTTAGATCAATCAACAATAGTAAAGATTGCACACTGTATAGAAAATGACTTTGTTGGTGTTGGTGGAGGAGTAATGGACCAATTTGTTTCAGTTTATGGAGCAACTGATAAAGCTCTTTTCTTAAACACAAAGAATAATGACTATAAATTAATACCTCTCTTCGATGATTATAATTTTCAAATTATTGACAGTGGCATGAAAAGAATTTTAAGTGATAGTGCATTTAATGATCGTAAAAAAATGTGCAATCAATCAGCAGGGAAAATGGGATTAAAATACTTATGTGATAAGGATAAGATTGATGAAAAAGATAAGGATTTGCTATCAAATTCTGAGTTTAAAGTAAGCAGGCACGTCATTGAAGAAAATATTAGATCAAAGAAAGGTTCAGAGGCACTTTTAAATAATGATCCAAAGTTATTTGGAGAGCTTATGACACAAAGTCATAACTCGCTCAAAAATAATTATGTTGTTTCGTGTTCAGAACTTGATCAGTTGGTTCAACTCTGCAATGAATACGGAGCAATGGGAGCTAAATTAACTGGCGCAGGTTTTGGCGGAGCTATTGTTGCTCTTGTAAAAAATGATTTGGTTCAAGGATTAAAAAAGTATATCTTTAAAAACTATTCAAACGCAAAGTTTATCTAAATATGAAACTAAATTTACCAAAAGATTTTATCTGGGGTACTGCAACTGCCGCCCATCAAGTAGAAGGCAATAATACCAATTCAGATTTCTGGTTACTAGAAAATACCAAAAATACAGTATTTGTAGAGCCATCAGGAATTACTTGTGACCAATGGAATAGATACGAAGAAGATATTAAATTAATGGCTGATCATGCGATTCAATCATATCGCTTATCAATCGAGTGGGCTCGTATTGAAACTACCGAAGGAGAATTTTCTCAAGAAGCCATCGATCACTATAAAAAAGTTTTAGACTGCTGCCACAAATATAATTTAAAAACATGCGTAACTTATCAGCACTTTACTTCTCCTTTATGGTTTACCGCTAAAGGCGGTTGGGAGAAAGATAAGAATGTAGATCTTTTTGTAAGATATGCTGAAAAAGTTTCTGAAGAACTTGGAGATCACATCGATATGGTGTGCACTATCAATGAAGCAAATCTGACAGCTGGGTTTGCACACTCATGGCCAAATTTTCCTAAAGAAGGATTAAAATCAATTATGCCATTTATTAATGATGCAGCCTTAGCATGCGGAACTGATCTCAAAAACTTTGGGCCATTCTTCTTTGGTCACCCTTTTAAAGTCAGAGATTGTATGATGAAAGCACACTCCAAATCTGTTCCAGTAATTAAAAATTATTTAAATAATAATCAGAAAGTTGGCATCACTTTATCTATCATGGATTACCAATGCGTCCCCGGTGGAGAAGAATTGCGAGATAAGGCTAATGCTGAGTCGGTAGATATATGTCTTGATCAGGTTAAAAATGACGATTTTATAGGAATTCAAATGTATACAAGATTTATTTTTGGCCCAGAAGGAGTTATCGAACTTAATAGAAATGATGAGAGAAAACTTGTTATGGGATATGAATATTATCCAGAGGCATTAGAAAATGTTCTTCGATATGTAGCTCAAAAAGTCAATTGTCCATTAATAGTAACTGAAAATGGCATAGGAACAGATAACGATGAGCAAAGAATTAAATTTATGACAACTGCTTTAGAAGGTCTTCAAAAATGTATTAATGATGGTTTAGATATCAAAGGATATTACTTATGGTCTTTTCTTGATAATTTTGAATGGTTGTTTGGATATAAGCCTAAATTTGGCTTAGTAGAAGTAGATCGAGATAGCTTAGAAAGAAAACCAAAGAATAGTTTGAAATATTATGAAGAAATTATTAGAAATTCGCAGACTTAAATCTCATCACTTTCAGCTTTAGATAAAATACATCCAGCAATCAACCACTCTCCATTTTCTTGTTTTTCCATCATGTAATTTGCAGTTACAAATTCTCCATTTGGATCCACAAGATAAACCTTAAGTGTTGTTACCCCTTTGATGATTTCTACTGAGCCCATTTTAATACTCTGGGGTCTATAGACAGCTTTATATCCACCAATAACCATTTTCCTAAATACCTCAGGGGAAATAAACATCTTCTTAATTGTAGGAGATGCAAAAGAATAGGCTTTTTCAAAATCATCATTTTGAAAAGCTTCAAGCTGTTGATTTACAATAGACTTAATTTCATTCTCTTCATCTGTAGTAATTGCAAATGAGTTTCCTATAAAAATAAAAACTAATGCAAATAGTAGAAATAAATTTTGAGAATTATTTTTTATAATTTTAACTAAGCTCATTCGTCTGCGTCAGCAAACATTTTTATCTTTCTAGCTTTTAGAATTAAAACTGCTATTGCAATAAGTAAGATAGCTCCACCTTCATAAAGCAGCATACTAGGATCCATTGACTTTCCCTGTAAAATAATAAGTCTTGCTATAGCAGTGATAGCTATAAAGAGCGGAATACTAATTCTTATTCTATTAAGTGTCCAATATTCCCTGATCATTTGTATAACTTCTAAATATATAAATAATAAAAGAAGATCTGCTAATTCAACACGCAGCTCTGCATACATTTCGTTAATTTCATAACCAATAGCGATAATTGTAGCTAAGGCAATTATTACAAGTACAACTTTTTCTAATAATTTTATTGAATCAATCATAAAATTTCGAATAGTCCAGCAGCACCCATTCCACCACCAACACACATAGTGACTACACCATATTTAGCTTTTCGTCTTTTACCTTCTATGAGTAGATGGCCTGTCATACGTGATCCAGTCATTCCATATGGATGACCAATAGAAATTGAACCTCCATTAACGTTTAACTTTTCGTTATCTATTCCAATCTTGTCACGACAATAAAGAACTTGAACTGCAAAAGCTTCATTTAATTCCCACAAATCAATATCATCAACTTTAAGGTTATTCTGTTCTAAAAGTTTAGGAACAGCAAACACTGGACCAATTCCCATTTCATCAGGCTCACATGCAGCTACAGCTAATCCTCTAAAGATTCCCATGGGTTCAATATTTCTTTTTTCAGCTTCCTTTGCATCCATTAATAAACATGAAGATGCTCCATCTGAAAGTTGACTAGCATTGCCAGCAGTAATGTATTTATCAGGTCCCATTACAGGTTGAAGTCCTGCTAAACTCTCTATAGTTGTTTGAGGACGATTACATTCGTCTTTATCAACTGTTACCTCTTGTTCTGAAACTTCTTTTGTTTCCTTATTCATGACATCCATCTTTGTTGTTAATGGAACAATTTCATCTTTAAATTTACCTTCAGTTTGACCAGCTGCAGTTCTTTGTTGACTCTGTAAAGAGTACTCATCTTGATACTCTCTGCTAACTTTGTAACGGGCGGCAACAACATCAGCTGTATTTATCATTGGCATCCACAGAGCAGGACAAATCTTTTGAAGCTCTGGCTCAATTAGATGCTTCATATTCATATTTTGTTGTGTCATGGAAATTGACTCGACTCCACCGCCAATTGCAACTTTAATACCATCAACAATTATTCTCTGAGCAGCTATTGCAATTGATTGTAACCCAGAAGAACAAAACCTATTAATCGTAGTTCCAGGAACAGTAACAGGACATCCACCAGCTATTGCAACATTTCTTCCAATATTATGTCCGGTTGCGCCTTCTGGCTGACCACAACCAAATATAACATCTTCAACTTCACCAGATTCAATTCCAGCTCTTTCAATGGCATGTTTAACTGTATGTCCACCCATAGTAATGCCATGAGTCTTGTTAAATCCACCCCTCATTGCCTTTGCTAATCCAGTTCTTGCGGTTGAAATAATTGCAGCTTCTCTCATATAAGAATCCCTCTTTTAAATACTAGATGCCGTAACATATAGGTTTTAGTTAAAAAAAAAAGTTTAATTTCTTAATAGTAATGAGAATTAATATTAATAAAACTCCTAAATAAAATTAATAAATTTTACATACATTATCCCTTGACCCTTTACTTTTTGCGGTCTAGAAGAGCTCACTTTTAATCAAGCAATGGATTCTCTATGGTGATGCTAAAATCTGAAACTTCTACTCCTACTTGGGTTCCTGAAGGATACCGTAAGCTAGGTTGGCATGCTGGTTTCGATGTTCTTATAGGACCTATGTATTATAAGAAAAATGAATCAGGAGAATTCAAATTTATTTCAAAAATATTGGATAAACATCTAAATGCTCATGGTATTGCGCATGGAGGTTTCTCTATGTCATTAACTGATATTTTCTTCGGAACTTTAGCATTTGTATCATGTGGGAAAAAGCCTACTAGCACAGTTTCATTAAATTGTAATTTTGTAAGTCCTGGACTACAAGATGACATTATTGAATGTGAGGCAAAAGTAACTAAAGCAACTCGATCTTTGGTTTTTATCGACGGAAGTCTAATGTCTTCAGATAAAATTATTCTATCTGCATCTGGAATTTGGAAAATACTAAATCAATAATTCCTAAAGTATTGATCAAGAGATAGATAAGTTTTCATATCTATAATTTTATTATCGGCCAACATCTTCTTTACCTCTTGTTTAGAATAAATAACTGTTTCTAAAACTTCATTTGGATCTAAGTTAGTTTCTGTTTGTTTAAAACATTCTGTTGCATAACAATAAACTGCGCACCGATTATACGCTGGGGTAGGAAAATATTTTCCAAGCAATTTCCAATTCTTTCCGTAATACCCTGTCTCCTCTACTAATTCTCTTTTTGCACAAGCTAATGGTCTTTCTCCCTGATCAATGGTCCCTGCAGGTACTTCTAATACAATCTGATCAGCTCCATAACGATACTGTTTTAAAAGAGCAATATAAGATTTATCTATAATTGGAACAATTGAAGTAATGCCATTATGTTCAATCAACTGTCTTGTTAATTTTTTACCATTAACCCAGATGACCTCATCAAAATTAAGGTTAAATACTTTGCCTTTGATTTTTCTTTTTGTTTTTAGAAATCTAGCTTTTTTAAGTTTCATTTTTGAAATTCAGACATCTTTATCATATTAACTCCCTTGTGAAATTTCTCAATAAAAGCAATCAGACTATGAGGAGCAATTGAGACTGTAGCAGTATTCACAAGCGGGTGAAAATTTGCTATATCAAATCTTAAGAAGGCTTCATCAAAATAAAAGCTAATCTTCTTTTGAGTATCATTCACTAGACCAAATGGAGAAACAGAACCTGGCTCAATTCCCATTAAATCTTTTAAATACTCCGGTTTAGCAAATGAAAGTTTTTTTGAATTCAAAGCATCAGGCAGCCGCTTTAAATCAGCAGTTATATCTTCAAGGAAAGTTATAAGAAAAAAATTATCTTTTTGATCTTTTAGAAATAAATTCTTTGAATGACCGCCTTCAATTTTTCCTCTTAATAACTTTGAATCTTCAACAGTAAATAGAGGATCATGCTCAATAATAGAAAACTCAATTTGTTCATTTTCCAACATTTGGAGTAAATCAGGTCTAGTCTTCACTACTTTAATTTTTTCTTGAGAGAGTCTTTATAGTTTGAGTTTGGAATATTCTGTATTAATTTACTAAATTGTTTTTTTGAAATCAATCTATTCTCAAAAGCGGTTAATTCAATTGATCCTAATAATTTTTTGTTCTGATTTTGATATTTTGAAATGAAGTTCGAGGCTGTTAACATCTCCTCAGCATCTCCTGTATCAAACCATTTCACATCGCCCTTTAGAGGGAAAACTTTTAACTGATTTTCTTTTAAATAATCTTGATGGATATCAACAATTTCCAACTCTCCTCTTTTTGACGGCTTAAGTTTCTTTGCATATTCAACTGAATTTTTATCATAAAAATATAAACCAGGAATTGCATTGTTACTTTTAGGTTTCTTTGGTTTTTCAACTATCGATTTAATAACTCCATTTCTACTAGTTTCTATGACCGCAGATTTTGAAGGATTTTTAACCTTAACAGAAACTAAGGCAGCTCCTGATTTTAATTTTTGAATTGATAATAAAGTTTTTTTAAAACTCTTACCTACAAATATATTATCTGCAAGAGCTAGTATAAAAGGATCTTTTCCTATAAACCTACTTCCAACAAGCATCGCATCAGGAATGCCAATTGGTTTTTTCTGAACCGCAAAAGAAAACTTCATTCCAAGCTGCTTACCGTTCCCAAATATTTTTTTATAAATCTTTAAGTCTTCTTTTCTAGAAATAAATAAAACTTGCTTAACACCAGCGGTCATTAATGTTGATAGCGCATAATATACTGATGGCTTATCAAAAACAGGTAACAAAGGCTTAGGTAAAATTTTGGTTGTAGGAGCTAATCTCTTTCCTTTTCCAGCTGCAAGAATGATTCCTTTTTTGTATCTCATATATTATGCGAGATTAAAATTTTTTATTTTTTGACAGTATCTTATTTCTTAGTCGATTTATGCTTTAAAAAATTTTTGTCTCTTAAATTTTTGTACTCTGGTTTTTTCTTTTGCATCTTTGACATCATTGTTGTCATGACATCCTCTTTATGTAAAGTCGCAGCATTCCATAAATTTACATTATCAAGACCTTCTTTAACTGAATGATCTCGAGAATAGTTTAAAACTTCTTTTGTCACCCACATTGCTAAAGGTGTTTTAGAGACAAGTTTTTCAGCAATTTCAAAAGCGCTCTCCAACATTCCTTCTTGGTTGTCATGTAATGAACTTACAAGACCTACTTCTTTTGCTCTATCTGCAGAGACCTTTTCTCCCATCATTGCCCATTCCCTTGCAATGCCAGCCGGAATAATTTTAGGTAATCTTTGAAGAGTTCCAATGTCTGCAGCAAGTCCAACATTAATTTCTTCTATTATAAAAAAAGCATCTTTTGTACATAATCTTATATCTGCTGCAGTTACTAAATCTATTCCACCACCAATACAACCACCTTGGACAGCTGCAATTACTGGAAAGCGCGCTGCCTCGAGACAATTAGCAACATTTTGTAGATACTTTAATTGTTGTATAAAGTAACCTCTGCTTCTTCCAAGTTCGTTTTCACTCTGCTCTTCAACAACATCATCCTTAAACATATTTAAATCTATGCCAGATGAAAAGTGTGGCCCAGTTGAAGATACAATTAAGGCTCTAATTTCACCGCTATCATCAAGTCCTTCAACTTCTTTTGGAAATAAATTCCAAAAATCTTCATTCATTGAGTTTCTTTTTTCAGGTCTATTAAACCTGATGTGAGCAATGGAATTATTTACTTCGACATCAAATGGTTTTGACATATTTTTTTTCTCGCTTTAAACAAATGATCTATATAAACTATATATATATTTAAAACTTAGAGAAATACATAAAAAATGCCTATTAATTATGATGAAATAATGTCTCTTAAAAGTGAGAATATTGAGATTTCTTATACAGATAAGGATTCAATTCTTTACGGATTAGGTGTCGGACTGGGCAACGATCCTATGGATATAGATGAGTTAAAATATGTTTATGAAAATGGACAAATTGCACTTCCTTCGATGGCTACAAACTTCCAATACCATTCTTCATTACTTATGTCTGCTAAATTAAATTTCGTCATGGTGGTTCATGGAGAACAAAAACTTTCAATAATTAATCCGATTCCTGTGTCAGGTGATTTCCTTGCTGATATGAAAGTTTTAAACTGTTTTGATAAGGGTGCTTCTAAAGGAGCTATTATAGATGTTGAAACCACTGTTAAGTTAAAAAGTGATGGAACTGAAATTTGCAAATTAATTAGTACAACTTTTGCAAGAGGTGATGGAGGATTTGATGGTCCAGAGTCACCACCTCAAGAAATTTTTAAACCAGAAGGATCGCCTGACATAGTTGACGAAATTGCTACAAAACCTGATCAGGCCCTTATTTTTAGGTTATCTGGAGACTATAATCCTCTACATTCTGATCCCAACTTTGCAAAAGCTGCAGGATTCCCAAAACCAATTCTTCATGGGCTATGTACTTATGGGGTGGCCTGTAGGTCAATTGTTAAAACTGCTTGTGACAATGATGTTAAGAAGTTAAAAAGTTTTAACTGTAGATTTTCTTCCCCTGTTTTTCCTGGAGAAACAATCATTACAGAGATGTGGAAGAATGGAAATGATATTAATTTCCAATCCAAAGTGAAGGAAAGAGATAAAATTATATTAAAAAATGGAGTCAGTGAAATAGCATGATACCAAAAGTAGGAATAAGTGAAGGAAAAGAACCTTTATTTTATAATGAATCTCACCATGCTTGGAGAGAAGAAGTAAAAAAATTCGTCACCAAAGAAATATTGCCTAATGTTGAGGAGTGGGAGGAAGCTGGCAAATTTCCAAAAGAATTATATAAAAAAGCAGCTGCTATTGGACTTATGGGTATGGGCTATGACGAAAAATATGGTGGCACTAAAGAAGGCATTGATATTTTTCATGGCATTGTAACTGCTGAAGAATTTGCTCAAGGTTGTGGTGGAGTGTCTGCTAGCCTACTCTCTCACAATATTGCTATTCCATTAATTCAAGCACTTGGAACTGATGAGCAAAAAGAAAAATATATTCCCCCCGTTGTAAGAGGTGAAAAAATTGCTGCACTTGGAATGACTGAACCTTCCGGTGGATCTGATGTTGCTAGTTTAAAAACAAAAGCTGTAAGAAAAGGTGATCATTTTATAGTAAATGGATCAAAAATGTACATAACAAGTGGTATGCGGGCAGATACTTTTGTTATAGGTGTCAGAACAGGAGGAGAAGGTGCCTCAGGAATTTCCGTATTAGTTATAGAAAAAGATACACCGGGTTTCACTCAAACGCCTTTAAAAAAAATGGGTTGGCTTAGCTCAGATACAGCGGCTCTTTATTTTGATGATTGCAAAGTACCAGTTGAAAATTTAATTGGCGGAGAAAACAGTGGTTGGATTGGTGTAATGGGTAATTTTAGCCAAGAGAGACTTGGGATGGCAGCCGGCATGAATGCCTATTCTCAAATTTGTATTGACGAAGCTTTAGCTTGGGCAAGAGATAGAAAAACTTTTGGTAAACCGCTTATTGATAATCAAGTAATCAAACATAAACTTGTTGAGATGACAAGAGTTGTTAGAACATCAAAAGCTTGGACGGAACTCTTATCTTGGAGAGTGATGAATGGCGAAAGTCCGATTGCGGACCTTGCTATGTTAAAAGTTCATGCAAGTAAAGCTATGGAATTATGTGCAAGAGAAGCAATGCAAATACTAGGTGGCGCTGGATACATAAGAGCTAACAGTGGACCAGGTCGAGTTGAAAGAATTTATCGAGAAGTTAGAGTGAATGCTATTGGTGGTGGTTCTGAGGAAATAATGTATGACTTGGCTGCAAGACAGTTAGGATACAAGTCTTAATTAAAATTCAGCTACTTCCATATCCATCATTGAAGATTTCCCAGCCTGTACTTTTTTTGAATACATTGAAAGCTCAGGCATTACTTTCTCCATAAAGTATCTTCCTGTTTTAATCTTATTTTTGTGAATTGGCTCATTCTTGCCAATAGAGAATTTTGCCATCCTTGCCCACATATATGTCATAGATGTAAGAGCAAGTAGATTTAAGTAGTCTGATGCAGAAGCAAGAGCATTTTCAGGATCTTTTAGACCATTCTGCATGAGCCACATAGTAGACGCCATAACCTCTTGAAAGGCGTTTTCTAATGGTTTCATGAAATCTTTTAGATCATCATTATCTTTATTTTCATTAATAAACTCTTGTATCTCTTTTTGTAAATTCTGTAATAACCTGCCTTGATGCATAGTCAATTTTCTTCCTACAAGATCAAGAGCTTGAATCCCGTTTGTACCTTCATAAATCAATGTAATTCTAACATCTCGTAAATATTGTTCTAAAGGGTATTCTTTAGTAAATCCACTTCCACCAAGAACCTGTAGAGACTCAGAACAGTTTAAGAAACCTCTTTCAGTACAATAAGATTTAATTATTGGTGTCATTAAAGCAGCAAAATCATCTGCTGACTGCCTAACACTTTCATCAGGATGATCTTCAGCAACATCAATTTTCATTGCTGTATAGATGCATAATGCTCTCATTGCTTCTGTAGTTGATTTAACATTCATCAACATCCTTCTTACATCTGGATGTACAATAATATTATCTGCTTTACTGCTCTTATCCTGCTTCTCTTTAACTACCGACCTCATTTGCTTTCTATCTTTTGCATATTCCAAAGCATTTTGGTAAGAAATCTCTGACATTGCTATTCCTTGTAAGCCAACCTTGAGTCTTGCATCGTTCATCATAAGGAACATTGCTTCCATCCCTTTATTTTCTTCACCAACAAGCCAGCCTTTAGCATCTTCAAGATTCATAACACAAGTAGGAGATGAATTAATTCCGAGCTTATGTTCTAACCCACCACAAAAAATTGTATTACGAGAATTATCCTCAAGTCTTTTTGGAACAAGAAATAAACTAATTCCTTTAATTCCTTCGGGAGCATCAGGAAGTCTAGCTAACACAAGATGGATAATATTTTCAGTTAGATCGTGCTCACCGAAAGAAATCCAAATTTTTTGACCATTCAAAATAAAATGATCATCCTCAGGAACTGCAGATGACTTAATTAAACCTAAATCTGTCCCACACTGAGGCTCTGTTAAACACATAGTTCCCATCCACTCACCTGAAATCATCTTAGGAAGATACGTTTCTTTAAGCTTAGAACTAGCTTTTTTAAGTATAGCCTTCATAGCTCCATGGCTAAGTCCGGGCCCCATGTAAAAGGCCATATTAGAGGCAATCCCTATCTCGCCAGAAAGTATTGCTGTAGTAAAAGGCGCGCCGCCACCGCCATACTCTACTGGCATGGTGGCACCAACATATCCTGAATCTCTTACTATCTTATATAATGACTTATAGCTATCTGGTGTCTGGACTTCAGGTCCTTCCTTGCCATTAGTTATATATTTTAAACCTTCTCTATCCCCAATCTTATTGCTAGACAATGCTTCTTGCTCATTTAAACGACCAATCTCACTGACTATGCTAAGCAACGTTTCGGCATCATAATCCTTAAACTTGTCTATATTTGATACTATAGAATCATAATTGAGCATCTCTAGATTGTATTTGAAATCTTCTATTGGTGTTTTGTAGACCATTGGGACTAGTAATTTTTTGTTAGTATATTATATAAGTATATATATATTATATATTTCAAGGTTAAAAATTATATAAATCTTTGTCTAAAATACTAACAAACTCTTATCCTGGAACCATTTTCTGTCTAGGAATGGAGTGTGTGGCTAGAATAAATTTATGAGTATTTATCTGCCAATCGCAGAACTTTCAGTAAATCTATTTGTTCTTCTTTCCCTTGGCGGCATTGTTGGTTTTCTTTCAGGAATGTTTGGCCTAGGTGGAGGATTCCTTATGACTCCGCTTCTTATATTTATGGGCATACCTACGAATGTAGCTGTTGCAACTTCAGCTAATCAGATAGTTGCATCCTCTATTTCTGGAACAATTGGTCATTGGAGGCAAGGACTCGTTGATTTCAAGATGGGAGGTGTATTATTAATTGGTTCTGTTTTTGGATCTATTTTAGGTATTTGGATTTTTAAAACACTTGTTGCATCTGGTCAAATTGAAACAGTCATATCAATACTCTATTTTACACTTTTAACTTCTATTGGAACATTGATGCTTATTGAAAGCTCTCAGGTTATTCGTGACCGGATAAGAAAAAAAACAGTTAAAAAAAAGATACACTATCATAACTGGGCGCATAGATTGCCGTTTAAAGTCAGATTCTATAAATCTAAGTTATATATTAGTATTATACCTCCAATTATAATTGGATTTTTCATTGGTGTGCTTTCTGCAACTATGGGAATTGGAGGATCCTTTATTCTTATTCCTGCAATGATTTACTTTCTTGGCATGCCAACATCAAAAGTTATTGGCACATCATTATTCCAAATCATTTTTATTACCGCTATCATTACACTATTACACACAACAACAACTTTTGCCGTTGATGCTATTCTAGCTTTCTTCTTAATAATTTCTTCAGTAATTGGGGCACAATTAGGGGTATTGGCAGCAAATAAACTAAGAGGTGAAGAGATTAGAGCGCTGTTAGCTGTAATAGTCTTAGTTGTTGCTGTAAAAATTGCGTTGGATCTTCTAGTACCACCTGAAGAAGTATTTAATTTGTCAGTTTTGAGGGTAATATTTTGATGCACATTAAATCTAGCATAATATCTATTATTCTATTTCTAACATTAACCTTTAATGTAACTGCGTTAGTAATTGGTTCAGACGATGAAGAGATACTAATTGATGCTAATTTTTCCGGTCAGGATTTATTAGTATTTGGAGCTTTCTATGCAGATCCATCTCAACCAAGAGATGAAAAAGGTGATCTCTTAATTGAGGTTGTTGGACCCTCTGAAGATGTTATGTTGAGAAAAAAGAAATCTTTTATAGGTTTTTGGTTAAATGCATACCAGGTTGAATTCAGAGATATTCCAGGATTTTATTATCTATCAAGCACATCTGAGATAGATGATGAATTTCTTGATCAAAATAATATAGGAATACTTAAAGCTAAAAGATCATCTGAAATTGATTGGAGTTCACTTACTATCAATTGGGGTGGATTGGATTCTGAAACTGATAAAAAAGAATTTAATGAAGCTTTAATTAGAACTAAGACTCAAGAGAGCCTATATAAAGAAACTGACAATGAAATTGAAATATTGGATGGAAACTTATTTAAAACAAGTATTCATATTCCAAATACAGTGCCGGTTGGGAAATATGATGTAAATGTTTATTTAATTATTGATGAAAAAATAACAAAGCAATATTCATATCATTTCACTGTTACAAGAATTGGAATAGAAGAAGCCATATACAATTTTGCTTTCGATTTTCCTTTACTTTATGGAATCATTTCACTCACAATTGCAGTAATTACTGGATGGAGCGGAGCGGAGCTATTTAGAAGATTTAGAAAAAGCTAAATGGAAGGAATTTCTTATTTTTATGTTCTGCTTGCAGGGTTCTTAAGTTTCTTATCTCCTTGCGTTTTACCTATTGTTCCTGGTTACTTATGTTTTATTGCAGGTACATCCTTAGATAAAGCATTGGATAATAAAGAAGTCCAAAGATCAAATATCCTTAAATATGCAATAAGTTTTGTATTTGGATTCTCTACGGTCTTTGTACTTATGGGAGCTTCAGCGACCTATCTAAGTGGCTTATTATATGAATATTTTGACTATTTAAGAATAATTGGTGGAATCATAATTATCGTCTTTGGTATTCATTTTACTCAACTAATACAGCTGCCATTCTTAAATAGCGATACAAGAATACAAATAAATAATTACAAACCAGGATTAATTGGATCATTTATAGTTGGACTTTCTTTTGCATTTGGTTGGACTCCTTGTATTGGTCCAATTCTTGGTAGCGTGCTGTCAGTCGCTGCCACATCAGAAAATATAGCTGAAGGCACATTCTTGCTCGTGCTTTATTCTGCAGGACTTGGGGTACCTTTTATAATTGCAGCATATGGTATCGGAGCATTCCTAAAATTCTTATCCAAAATAAGGAAATATATTAGAACTATAGAAATTTTCACTGGACTCTTGCTAATTTTATTTGGAATCCTTATTCTCACTAATCGTATTCAAGAACTAGCGTTCTTTTTTATTAAATATTTGCCGTTTTTAACACAAATTGGATAAGGAGTTTTAAATGTTTCAAAAAGATCTTTTTAATGGGAAAAAAATCTTAGTCACTGGAGGAGGCACTGGTCTTGGGAAAGCCATGGCTTCAAGGTATCTCCAATTAGGAGCAGATATATACATATGTGGAAGAAGAAAGAGTGTTCTTGATGAATGTGCAAATGAGATGATGAAAGAGCATGGAGGTAATGTTAAAACGATTTCCTGTGACATTAAAGTACCTGAAGCTATAGAAGATATGATTGATGAAATATGGAAGGATGGGCCTCTTACAGGATTAGTAAATAATGCAGCAGGAAATTTTATTTCACGAACAGAAGACCTGTCACCTAGGGCTTTTAATGCAATTTCAAATATTGTTTTTAATGGAACATTCTACACAACAAATATTGTTGGAAGACGTTGGCTTAAAGAAAAAATTAAAGGAAGTGTAATTTCAATACTCACCACATGGGTATATAGCAGTGGGCCTTTTACTGTTCCATCTGCAATGTCAAAGTCTGGTCTAGCTACGATGACAAAATCTTTAGCTGCAGAATGGGGCAATAGAGGAATTCGTTTGAATGCAATTGCACCAGGACCTTTTCCAACTAAAGGAGCGTGGGATAGGCTTGCTCCAGGAGATAAAGGTAAAGGAATGATGGATTCTATACCAATGAAACGAACAGGAGAACTTGATGAATTAGCAAACCTAGCAGCTTTTTTAATGGCTGACGGATGTGAGTACCTAACTGGAGAAATAGTAACGATTGATGGCGGTCAATGGTTAAACCATGCGGGAAATTTCTATGACATGCTTAAAGGAGTTTCAGATGAAGAATGGGAGCAATTAAGAAATATGATTAAATCATCAAATGAATCAGATAAGGCAAAAAGATCAGTTTAAAAATGTATCTTTGAACATTCGCTTACTTAAGAACCTTATAAGTGAAGGACATAAATTCATAAAAAATGATGCAAACTTGCCCTCAAATCCCAAAGGATTATGTATTTTTTTATTAGTGTATGAATGCCAAACAGCGTCGGCAACTTGTTCGACAGGATAAATCTTTGTTCTTTCATTAACAAAATCCTTATCCCATGGGCTCTCCATATTTTCTGAAACTTGTTTTGCTTCAAGTATAGGAGTATCTGTAAACCATGGGTTTATCTCAGAAACCCTTATATTATACCGTTCAAACTCTATTCGCAATGACTCGGTAAGACCTCTAACTGCAAACTTTGTGGCTCCATAAACTGATATTCCTGGAGCGGGAACAAGTCCTGCAATAGAACATGTATTTAATAAAACACTATTCTTCGTGCTTTTTAATAAATTTAACATTGTTAAGCAGCCATTAACTACACCTTTAAAATTAACATCAATTATCTTATTTATTTCTTCTGAAGGAACATCCTCAAATTTCCCAGCAAAATTTGCTATACCTGCATTATTAAAAAATAGATCACATTTACCTCCTGAAAAATTAGAAAAATTTTCCTCAGCAGATTTCCATTCATCAATTTTTGTTACATCTAGTTTTTGATACATACACATATTATGACCAATTTCTTTAGCAACAGATTCTAAACCTTTTTCGTTAATATCAAATAATCCAACATTCCAACCTTTCTTAGCAAAAAGAATTGCTGTAGCCTTTCCAATACCTGAGGCAGCCCCTGTAATAAAAATACTTTTCTTCAAATTAAAGTCCTTTAACAAATAATTTCGTTGCAAAAGCGGTGGCATCTTCGGGAGTGATATCTTGTCTTGATAATATCTCATCACCTAGACTTGTTGCGATAGCTATTACAGAGGTTATCATAAATGAAATGTCATTATTTGGAAATTCTGTTTTTTTTGAAAGATCCATAATCACTTTAAAAACATTATTATAAAAAATTTTATATTCTTTAGATCTTGAGCTCAGCCACTTCAGATCAAGTAGGTATTTCTTGTTATTCTTAATGAATAAATGATCATTTTCCTTGTCCGAGATCCAGTTAAACCATGTACTAAAAGCTATTTGAATTATTTCTTCAAATGTGGTTGATTTTTGAATTTCTTGGAGAAAGTTATGACTAAAATCTGCAACAATTCTTTCATTAATAGATTTGAATACACTTAATTTATCAGGAAAATAATTATAAAAAGTTCCTGCTCCAAGATTTGTAGAACCTATAATTTCTCTTACACTTGAATTGTCATAACCTTTTCTTGCAAAAACTACACGGGCTGAATTTATAATGATTGCTCTATTCTGTCTTTTTTTAATCTGCCTTTTTCTCTTCTCATATGGCACATTTTCTAAAGTTGTCATTTTATTTCAATACCCACTGCTTCTTTTACATTAGAGAAACCATCGTTTCTTAAAAAAGTGGATAATTTTTGATTCATTTCATTGATAAATCGAAGATTATTATAAGTGAGAGCAGAATAAATTTGAACCAATGAAGCTCCTATCTTTATTTTTTCATAAACATCTTGAGCTCTCTCAATTCCTCCAACTCCAATCAGCATAAGTTCACCTTGTGTTTCTTTAGATATAAATTTTAAAACTTTATTTGATTGTTCTTTAATGGGAGCTCCAGATAGTCCTCCTGATTGATTCCTATGGTAGCTTTTTAAAAATTCTGGGCGAGAAATAGATGTATTAGTAACTATTAGACCATCAATTTTATTTTTTTGAACAATATTGATAATTTTGCTGTAATCTTTCTCAGTGCTATCTGGATCAATTTTAAGAACGATTTTCTTTCGAATCTCTTTTGACTCTCTCAAAGAATTAATCTCATAAGTTAAAATACTTAGGTCTTCTGTTCTTTGTAAATCTCTTAAATTCTTAGTATTTGGAGAAGATACATTCAGAGTAACGTAGTCAGCATATTCATAGATCGAATTGTAAACCTTAAGATAATCATCTATAAAATTGATCGAATCTTTATTTGGGCCAATATTAACGCCTGTAACTCCTAGATGCGTATTTCTTTGATTAAAATTTTTTAAAAATTGATTTATACCGCAATTATTAAACCCTAGTCGATTAACAATGCCTCGATCTTCCTTCAATCTGAAGATTCTAGGTTTAGGATTTCCATATTGAGCAACGGGGGTAACTGTTCCACATTCCACAAATCCAAATCCCATCTTAAATAAGGAATCTACTACCTCTGCATTCTTGTCATATCCTGCCGCTATCCCTATAGGATTATCAAAAGTTAAGTTTCCAAAGTTTGTATTAAGTATTTCATCTTTATAGGTTGTTTCTAAAAATCTACTTAAGTACTTTAAAGAAAGAATTGAAATATGATGAGAGGATTCTGGGTTAAGATTTCTTAAGAATTTAAGAAACATATTTATCATTCTAATTATTATTGCCTATTCTCTCTTTAATTAAATCAATGGTCTTATCAAGGCCATATATAGCAACAAATGTTCCAAAACGTGGTCCGTCTTCTTTTCCAAATAATACCTGGTAAATAAGCTTAAACCAGTCTCTTAAGTTATCAAATTTATGGTCCTTCCCAATTTGATAAATTTCAGTCTGGATGGTCTCCGCATCAGCTTTTGAATCTAATTTTTTTAATCTATTTAATAAATCTTCAAATATTTTGATCTCTTCATTGCTAGGATCCTTAAAATTAATCTTATCTGAAACAATATCTTTGTTGTATTTAATAACTCCTTTTATCAATTTATTAATAAAATTAATACTTTGATCATTGATATCTGATTTATATTTCCTAATAAAATCTAATATAATTTGAGGATCATCTTTTCCACTAGCTGAGACCAAATTCAAAATTAAATTATATGAAATAGGGATGCTGCCAATATCATTTTTACCATTAAAAACATGCCATATAGGATTATCTAGCCGCTCCTCCAATGACTGACTATCAAACTTATTAGCATGAGATAAAAACTCGTCCGTTGACTTAGGTATAACTTCAAAAAATAATTTCTTTGCCCTACGTGGATTTTGATACATAAAATAGCTTAGTGTTTCTTCTGGAGCGTACGACAACCACTCCTCTATGGTAAGACCATTGCCCTTAGACTTTGAAATTTTTTCTCCATTCTGGTCTAAAAAAAGTTCGTAAAAAAAGTTCTCTGGAGGCTTTCCACCTAGAGCTCTACATATTTTAGAAGATAATTGAAATGTTGGTATAAGGTCTTTTCCATACATTTCATAATCAATTTTAAGAGCAATCCATCTCATTGCCCAATCAACTTTCCATTGTAGTTTACAATTTCCTCCTGTTACTAAAGTCTCATATTCTTTGTTGTCTTTATCATAAATTATAGATTTGTTCTTCGTATCTATAGATTTTATCTCAACCTCAAGAACTTTACCTGTATCTGGGCAGACTGGAAGAAAAGGACTATAAGTTTTTCTTCTTTCGTCACCTAAAGTAGGTAAAACGATTCCTTTAACCTCTTCATAATTTTCTAAAACATTAGTAATCTGTTCATCAAAAAAACCTGACTTATAGAGTTCTGTTGCACTCTTAAAATTATATTTAAAATTAAATTGATCTAAAAATTCCATTAACATGTTGTTGTTATGTGATCCAAAGCTCTCATGGGTGCCAAAGGGATCAGGTATAGATGTAAGGGGTTTATTTAAGTTACTTGATAAAACATCCTGATTAGGAACGTTATCAGGTACTTTTCTAAGTCCATCCATGTCATCAGAAAAAGCAATAAGATTTACTTCAAAATCAGATATAGATTCAATTGCATTTAATATCATTGTGGTCCTTGCAACTTCTCCAAATGTTCCTATGTGAGGAAGCCCGCTTGGTCCATAACCAGTTTGAAGATTTATAATTTTTTTGTTGGCTTGCTTGGCATTATTAATAATTCTTAAAGCCTCAACAAATGGCCATGACTTTGAGGATTGGGAAATCGATTCTAATTCATTCATTAACTTTACATTACCACAAAAATACTATCAGTTTGTTAAAAAATCCCAATTTTAAGCTAATTTATCAATATGAAATTAATTAATTAATTGCAATATATAATTACTATATATAAACCGAGGTTTTTAATATAGAACACTGTCTTTAGAAATTATGAAACAAAATAAAAAACCTTCAAGAACTGAAGCTGAAGCTGCGGTAAAAACTTTACTTGCTTGGGCTGGAGAAGATGTAAAAAGAGAAGGATTAAAAGATACTCCAAAAAGGGTAGTTAAGGCCTATGAAGATTGGTTTTCAGGATATAATGAAGATCCAAAAGAAGTTCTAAAGAAAACCTTCTCTGAATTGGATGGCTATGATGAGATTATCATGCTTAGAGACATAAGAATTGAATCTCATTGTGAACATCACATTGCCCCTTTCATAGGGAGTGCTCATGTAGCATATTTACCAAAAAAACGTGTTGTTGGAATTAGTAAAATAGCAAGAATTACAAAAATATTTTCTAAAAGAATGCAAGTGCAAGAAAAATTAACTGCACAAATAGCTAACTGTATACAAGAGGTTCTAAAACCAAGAGGTGTTGCTGTTGTTGTTGAAGCTCAACATCAATGTATGACAACAAGAGGCATTAATGCTCCAGGAATATCAATGGTAACAAGTCAATTGCTTGGAAAATTTAGAACAGATGCATCAACTAGAAGAGAATTTTACAGCATGATCAATCAAGGATCTATCCTTAAAAAAAACTGATTCATTTCTAAAATATGATTAATTTTAAAGTAATACTAAATGTATTGGGTATTCTGTTATTGGCATTAAGTGCTTTGATGCTCTTTCCTCTAATAGCAGATTTAATTAAAGATAACTCTACCTGGATGTCATTTGTAATAAGTTTAGGAATAACTGGATCAGCAGGAGTAACTTTAATTCTTTCTACAAGAGATGAAACAAATAAAAAGCTGATCATGCAGGATGCTTTCTTGATAACAACTCTATCTTGGATATTTGTCTGCTTTTTTGGCTCTCTGCCTTTTTATTTATCTGATATAAATTTTTCATTTACCGACTCGATATTTGAATCTATGTCAGGTGTAACAACTACTGGATCAACAATTATTCAAGATGTAGAATCCATGCCCCATGGGATTTTAATCTGGAGAGCATTATTGCAATGGATAGGTGGCGTTGGGATCATTGTTATGGCTGTTAGCATTCTCCCAGTACTGCAAGTCGGTGGAATGCAGGTTTTTAGAACTGAATCCTCTGATACAACTGAGAAAATATTACCTAAAACAACTCAAATTGCTTCAGCAGTAATTGTAATTTACCTTATTTTGACTTTAATCTGTTTAGTTTCATATTGGATCTTCGGAATGAATCTTTTTGATGCTCTAGTGCATTCAATGACGACTATAGCTACTGGTGGGTTCTCTTCAAAAAATGAATCTATAGCATCTTTTAATATTAATAGCCTCGAATACATATCCTGTTTATTTATGGTCATTGGCAGCTTACCTATCCTAGTTTATCTTGAAGTATGGAATGGAAAATTTAAAAAAATATTAAATGATACTCAAATAACAACTTTTATTTATTTAATATTAGCTAGTTCTATACTAGTGATCTTTTATCTATGGTTTAATAACATTAAGGATGTTGAAGAATCAATTAGGTTAGGCCTCTTTAATGTTATTTCAATCATAACAGGAACTGGATATACAACAGATAATTTTAATTTATGGGGACCATTTCCAATATATTTATTGTTTTTTGGTATGTTCATAGGTGGTTGTGCTGGATCAACTACTTGTGGGATAAAAATATTTAGATTTCAAATACTATTTGAAACTTTAAAAAATCAAATACAAAAACTTTTACATCCACATGGGGTGTTTGTTCCTCACTACAATCATAAAAAACTTGAGAATGAAGTCATTACCTCGGTTATGGGGTTTTTCTTTATTTTTATACTTAGCTTCATAGTAATCACACTTTTATTGTCTACTACAGAACTAGACTTTGTAACCTCTCTTTCTGCAGCAGCAACTTCTCTAGCGAATGTCGGACCTGGACTTGGAAACACAATTGGACCAGAAAATCATTTTGGTGATATATCGATAGCTGCAAAATGGATATTGATATTTTCAATGCTATTAGGAAGACTTGAATTATTAACCGTGCTAGTCATATTCCTGCCCGCATTTTGGAGAAACTAATTAAAGCACTCAACTAAAATTTGCTTTTGAATATGAAGTCTATTTTCAGCTTCTTGCCAAACTCTAGAGGAAGGACCATCAATAACTTGAGCTTCAAC
>CABWZX010000002.1 GCA_902510025.1 uncultured Pelagibacteraceae bacterium
AGCCCCAATAGCTTCCTGACTCCATTGCTCCAATTGTACTTTTTCCAATAATCTTTTCTGTTCTTTTAAATTCGATTAATGGAAGCAAAGCCGTTCCTTCTGAAAGGGAGCTTAAAGAAAGATTAATTCCTGGGCAGATTAATCCGCCAGAATAAGCTCCATTGTTATTAATAACATCAAAAGTCGTAGCAGTTCCAAAATCTATTATAATTAGCGGAGGTTTATATCTATTCAAAGAAGCAATAGCGTTGATAATTCTATCGTCGCCTACTTCATATGGATTTTTCAGTTCTACTTTAATTAATCTTAAAAGATGATCAGTTGTAACTAAGATAATGTTCTTATCTTCATACATTTCTTCTATTAATAACTTTAAATTTAACATTGCTTGAGGAACAACTCCTGACAAAAGAATATTTCTAGATTCACTATTTACTAAATTTAAAAGTTCATTTCGTGTTTCATCGGTTATGTCTATCAATGGGATTTTAAGTGACTCAGTTTTAATCCTTAACTGATCAACTATTATATTGTCCTTGATTTTTCCAAGAACTGCATTGGTATTTCCTACATCTATCGCTATTGGCATATTTAATATTTAAATGATAGTTCTCCTGAATTAAACCTCTTTATTTTATTGTTTATATTAATCTCAATCTCAAAATTCTTATTAATTGAAGATATCGTTCCAATATAGCTATCTTTTCCAGCTAAAAATTGAACTTCTTCATTTAACCTCCAAGCTTTTAATGTATATTCAGAGACTAAATCTTCTAATTCTCCACTTTCTATCTTACCTAGATACTTATCTAGTGAAATTGAAAGCTGGGTTAATACAGGTTTCAAGTCTATTTCTTCTCCAATTATTGATTTTAATGAGCTGGTTGAATGATCCAGCTTAGATGGAGAGGAGTTAACATTGATTCCTATCCCTATAATTGAGTAATTTAGATCAGTAGAAAGTGAGTTTTCAATTAATATTCCTGACAATTTAGAATCATTGAATAAAATATCGTTTGGCCATTTAATTTTTAAAAAATGATCATCCTTTTTAAAATATTTAATACATTCAAACGTTGCAAGTGACACTGCACATGACAAAATTGGAAGATTTTTTATGTCAAAAGAAATTGGTAATATAAGAGAAGCAAAAAGATTACCTTTACTTGAAATCCATTTTTTTTCTCCTCTTCCTTTCCCACTCGTTTGTTCATCGGCAATTATCCATAATGGAGTTGAAATCTTTTTTTTCCTGAGAAGACGTTGAGCTTCACTATTTGTGCTATCAACTTGTTTTAAGTTAATAATTTCACCATTTTTAATATCCATTCAAATTATCAAAGTAAAGATCTTATTGTAAAATCAGCTATGTTTATTACTGGAGAAGGGTAAAAACAAAATACAGTAATTAATACAGACGATGGATAAAACAAAAAATTAAGTGACTTGATTGAGAATCCATCAAACTTCTCTTGAGGTTCATCAAAATAAATTATCTTTACTATGCGAAGATAATAAAATGCACCAACAACACTTGCTAGCACACCTATTATAGATAAAATAAACATATTGCTCTCAATTGCCGCCATAAATATATAAAACTTGCCAAAGAACCCAGCTAAAGGAGGGATTCCGGCGAGAGAAAACATTGTTAAAGTTATCATTACTGATGCGAAAGGATGGTTTTTATATAAGCCTGATAAATCAGAAATATTTTCAAAATATTCATCCTTTCTTTTCATAGAAAGAATAAAACTGAAGACAGCAATGTTCATTACCAGATAGATTAATAAATATATAACCAAAGATCTAAGGCCTTCAGTGCTGACGCAAGCTACGCCAATCAAGGCATACCCAACATGCCCTATTGAACTATAGGCCATTAGCCTTTTAATGTTTGATTGAGCGATTGCAGCAAAAGCTGCAAAAACCATTGAAGCTATCGAAATAAAAATAATAATTTGCTGCCAATCAAAATATATTTCACCAAATGAATTAAATAAAAATCTTACTAGTAGGCCCATTGCGGCAATTTTTGGCGCTAATGCAAAAAAACCTGTTACAGGCGTTGGTGCGCCTTGATAAACATCGGGTGTCCACATATGAAAAGGAACAGCAGATACTTTAAATGCTAATCCAGCACATACAAATACAATTCCAATTAATAAGCCAAGACTCTGGGAATTGTAGTTTACTGCTATTAAATTAAAATTAGTATTTCCTGTAAAACCATAAATATAAGAAATACCAAACAATAAAAGGCCAGATGAAAGTGCGCCTAAAATAAAATATTTGATTCCAGCTTCTGAAGATAAAAGACTATTTCTATTTAATGAAGCTAAAACATAAAGACTTAACGATTGTAACTCAAGTCCAACAAACATCGATAATAAATCATTGGAAGAAACCATGATCATCATTCCAATTGAAGCAAAGAGAATTAATATTGGAAATTCATATATATTAATATGTAAATCTTCATTGCTAGAATTAAACATTATTAGACATGAAAGAGATCCAAGAAGAATCATTATTTTAAAAACTTGAGAAAATTCATCTACAATAAAGCTATTCTCAAGAATAGATTGAATAGGTTGGAATAAAATTAGAATAAGGACGGCAATAATTAATATAATTGAAGCATTGTTTATTATTTTAATCTTTTTGATAAATAGACCTAGAATTAATAAAAAACACCCACCTAAGAAAATAATGATTTCTGGCAATAAAGTTATAAACATCGACATCTCTTAACTCAACTTCCCTTGAATATTCTTAACTATATTAGAAGTAGCTGGTTCAATAATATCAATAACTGGCTTGGGGTAGATACCAATAAAAAAAGTTAAAAAAATTAATGGAACAAAAATTATTATTTCTTTTTTTGTCAAATCTAATATGTCCATTAAATCATCTTTAACTAAAGCGCCAAAGATAACTTTTCTATACAGCCATAAAGAATAAGTTGCTGCCAATACAACCCCTGTTGTTGCAAAAACAGCAAAATACGTATTCACACTAAAAATTGAAAGTAATACTAGGAATTCTCCTACAAAGCCACTTGTTCCTGGCAACCCAAGACTTGCCAATATAAAAATCATAAATGCAAAAGAATAAAAAGGCATTTTATTAACAAGCCCTCCATACCTTTCTATTTCTCTAGTATGTAATCTGTCATATACCACACCAACACATAAAAATAATGCTGCTGATACAATGCCATGGCTTATCATTTGTATAACTGCACCTTCAATCCCTTGGAGTGTAAATGTGAAAATACCAAGTGTAACAAATCCCATATGAGCTACTGAAGAATAGGCGATTAATTTTTTCATATCTTTCTGAACAAGCGCAATAAGAGATGTTGCGATTATTGCTATAATACTCAAAGTAAAAACCATTGGAGCAAAGAATACTGAGGCATCAGGGAACATGCCTATAGAGAATCTAATAAAACCGTAACCTGCCATCTTTAACAAGACTCCAGCTAAAATAACAGAACCTGCAGTTGGTGCTTCAACATGAGCATCTGGAAGCCATGTGTGGAATGGCCACATTGGAATTTTAACCATAAATGATGCAAAAAATGCTAGCCATAAATAGAACTGTTCTGAATAAGTAAAATTGTAGCTAAGTAAATCAACAACATTTGTGGTTCCGGCTTCCCAGTAGATGTAAATAATAGCTAAAAGCATAAATACTGATCCAGCTAAGGTATATAAGAAAAACTTAAAGGTAGAATAAACTCTTCTTTCTCCACCCCAGATTCCTATGATGAGGAACATTGGAATTAATCCACCTTCAAAAAATAAATAAAATAGGACTAGGTCTAATGAACAGAAGACACCAATCATAAATGTTTCTAATACTAAGAATGATATTAGATATTCTTTAACTGCAAATTGAATACTGTCATAGCTTGCGAGTATACAAATGGGCAAAAGAAGAGTTGTTAAAACTATTAATAGAATTGATATACCATCTACACCAAGATGATAACTAATTGATGAATCTAACCAAAAATAGTGTTCAACAAATTGAAACTCTGGATTATTAAGATCAAAAGAAAACAATAAGGCTAGAGATGCAATAAAGTTCAAAAAAGATATCCATAAAGCTGTTTGTTTTAAGTTTCTCTCAGCGTTAGCATTATTCGCTCTAATTAAAGACATGAACAATATTCCTAAGATTGGAATAGCAAGAAGAGTGCTGAGTATAGGAAAATCAATCATAATCAGAATTTAAAAATAAAAAATGTTATTAATAGAGAGAGGCCAATTAAAATAGCAAATGCATAATGATAAATATATCCGGATTGAATCTTTTTGGCACGATTAGAAAGATTGATTGCCAATGAAGCTATGCCATTTGGTCCAAATCCATCAATAATATATTCGTCTAAAAATTTCCAAAGAATCTTGCCAGTCCAAATTGCAGGTCTCACTAATAAGAAATTATATAGTTCATCAAAATACCATTTATTTAGAAGAAATTCATATAAAGGCTTATTCATTTTTGCTATGTCAGATGCTAGCTTTGTATTCTTGATGTACATATACCAGGCAATAAACAGACCAAGAAACCCAAGTACAATTGGCAAGTAGTAAATATAAAATGGAATATGATGATGTTCTTCATGATGTACTATTATTGAGTGATCCCAGAAAGATTCACTGTAATCACCTATAAAGTAATTCTTGAATAAAAATCCAAAAAGTAATGCGCCCAATGCCAAAATCATTAGCGGAACAGTCATAACCCCTGAAGATTCATGAACTTTTGAATATTTTTCTTCATCCATTCTTGTTTTTCCGTTGAATACAAGAAATATAAGTCTCCAAGAATAAAAAGATGTCATTACAACTCCTGCAGTTATAAGTAGATAGGCATAAGTAGAAAAACTTGAATGAGAAAGATACGCAGTTTCAATAATTGCGTCCTTTGAATAAAAACCAGATGTAAATGGGAAACCCATTATAGAAATAGTTCCTACAAGCATCATTAGATGAGTAATTGGTATAAAGGTACCGATACCTCCCATTTTTCTTATGTCTTGTTCTTCATGTACTGCATGTATAACGGAGCCTGCCCCTAGAAAAAGTAATGCTTTAAAGAATGCGTGAGTAAACAAATGAAACATTGCTGCACCATAAGCACCAAGCCCAGCTGCTACAAACATGTAACCTAGCTGACTACATGTTGAATAAGCTATTACTCTTTTAATATCATTTTGAACTAAACCTATAGTTGCAGCAAAAAATGCCGTTGAAGCCCCTATGAAGGTTACAAATCCCATAGCTGAAGGTGAAATATCAAACAAAGGAGAGCATCTAACCACTAGAAACACACCTGCTGTAACCATAGTAGCTGCGTGGATTAAAGCTGAAACTGGTGTTGGACCTTCCATTGCATCAGGTAACCAAGTATGAAGAAAAAGTTGTGCTGACTTACCCATGGCACCAATAAATAACAAGTAACAAATTAAGTTAATTGCATTTAACTCATAACCAACAAAATAAATTGTTACATCTTTATATTTCTCAGCAGCATTAAAAACAATTTCGTAATCAATTGAACCAAAAATTATAAATATTGCAAAAATAGCTAATGCAAGTCCAAAATCACCTACTCTATTAACAATAAATGCTTTTATAGCAGCAGAATTGGCTGAAGGTTTTCTATACCAAAATCCTATTAATAAGTATGAGGCAAGACCAACACCTTCCCATCCAAAAAATAATTGCAGGAAATTATCTGCTGTTACCAACATAATCATTGCAAAAGTAAACAAAGATAAATACCCCATAAATCTTGGAATACTTTCATCGTGAGACATATATCCAATTGAATAAATATGAACTAATGCAGAAACAAAAGTAATAACGACTAACATTACTCTTGTAACCGTATCAAGATATATAGACCAGCTTGCCTCAAATGAACCTGAATATATCCAGGTAAAAATTTCTAGACTTAAGATTTTTGGATTAACCATATTGTCTACAAAGATATAAAATGAAAAGATTGCACTAATCACAATAAATGATGACGTAATTATCTGTGAGGCTAGATCTATTGAGCTATTTTTCTTAAAAAAAGATAATATCGAAGATATTAAAAAGCCAATTAATGGCAGAATAACTATGCTATATGCCATCTACTACCCTTTAAGTGCACTTATTTTTTCTATCTCAATATTCCCTGCATTCCTATTATAAATCACAAGGATGGCAAGTCCGATAGCAGCTTCTGCAGCAGCAACAGTTAAAACAAATAATGAAAATATTTGGCCAGTCAAATCGTTTAAGAAGTATGAGAAAGCAATGAAATTAATATTTACAGAAAGCAAAATGAGTTCAATGGACATCAATATAATTATCACATTTTTTCTATTAAGAAATATTCCAATCACCCCTATAGTAAATAGAATGGCAGAGAGTACTAGAAATTGATTAAGTTCAATCATTAAATATCTACGCCTTCTCTAGATTTAACTTCTTTAAGTTCTATTTGACTTGACCTCTCTAATTGCTTAAGAATTGATTGTCTTTTGACTCCCTCTCTATCTCTTAATGTAAGAACGATTGAGCCTATCATTGCAACCAACAAAATAATTCCGGATACTTGGAAATAAAGAATGTAATCTGTATATAAAATGGAACCTATAGCTTCTGTATTGGTGAGGTTTCCAAAATTACTTAATGGATTTGTTAAGATTTGAATATTTTTTAGGTCTAACTTTGTATTGATCAATACAATGATTAGTTCTGAAATAAAAACCATACCTACAAATAGTCCTATTGGCATGTACTGTAGTATATTTGATTTCTCTAAGCCTGTTCTAAAATCAAGCATCATAACAACAAATAAGAAAAGGACAGCTACAGCTCCCACATATACAATAATTAATATCATTGCTAAAAATTCAGCATGCAAGATAACAAAGAGACCTGCCGCATTAAAAAAAGCTAAGATAAGAAATAAAACAGAATGGACAGGATTTCTTGATGAAATTACCATTAAAGATGAAAGCAGGATTACTGCTGAAAAAATATAAAAAGATAATAAAGAAGCTGTCATAATTTTTTATCGATACTTAGCATCAAGTTTTAAATTTTCAGATATCGCAGATTCCCAACGATCTCCATTATCCAATAGTTTCTCTTTTGTATAATAAAGTTCTTTTCTAGTTTCAGTTGCAAATTCAAAATTGGGGCCTTCTACAATTGCATCTACTGGACAAGATTCTTCGCATAATCCACAATAAATGCATTTAACCATATCAATATCGTATCTCGTTGTTCTTCTTGTTCCATCTTGTCTTGGTTCTGTTTCAATAGTAATTGCCTGAGCGGGGCATACAGCTTCACATAATTTGCATCCTATACATCTTTCTTCTCCACTCGGATATCTCCGTAGCGCATGCTCACCTCTAAATCGTGGACTTAATTTCCCTCTTTCAAATGGATAATTTATTGTTGCTTTGCTTCTAAAAAAATATTTTTGAGCTAAATAGAAAGCTTTCATGAAATCTATTAAGAGAAATGCTTTAATGAAATTAATTATTCTCATCACATTCCTGGAGCCAAGTTAAAAAAGAATAATATTGATGATGTTAAGACTACGGCAAGTAAAGAAATTGGAAGAAAAACCTTCCATCCAAGTCTCATTAATTGATCATATCTATATCGCGGAACAAAAGCTTTAACCATTGCAAAAATATAGAATACAAAAGTTATTTTTATTACAAACCAGATAAATCCAGGTATTTCGTTTAATGGGAAAATATCAAAAGGAGGTAGCCATCCACCAAGAAATAAAATTGTTGTCAATGCACACATTAATAAAATATTTATATATTCACCAAACATAAAAAGTACGAATGGCATTCCAGAATATTCAGTTTGATAACCCGCAACTAATTCTGACTCAGCTTCAGGTAGGTCGAAAGGTGGTCTGTTGGTTTCTGCTAAAGCAGAAATAAAAAAAATAATAAACATTGGAAATAATGGAATAAAAAACCATAGATTTTTTTGAGCCATAACTATTTCGCTTAAATTTAGTGATCCAACGCACATCAATACTGTAACCAAGACAAAACCTATAGAAACTTCATATGAAACCATTTGAGCAGCAGAACGAAGAGCTCCAAAAAAAGGATATTTACTATTTGAGGCCCAGCCTGCCATCAATATCCCATAAACTCCAAGTGAACTTATTGCGAATATGTATAAAATTCCTACATTAATATTTGATAAAACAACTCCAGCCTGTACTGGAACTACAGCCCATGCTGCAATGGAAAGTGCCAAGGTAAGTATTGGAGCAATTAAAAAAACAACTTTATCTGACCCATCTGGAATTATTATTTCTTTAAAAATGAATTTTAATCCATCGGCAGGTACCTGGAATAATCCATAGGGACCTACAACATTTGGCCCTCTTCTTTTTTGAACAGCCGCCCATATTTTTCTATCTGCATATAAAGCAAACACAACGCCTAAAAGCAAAGGAATGAAAATTAAAATACAATATAAAACGATAACCAATATATCAATAATGTATGTTTGTAAAAAACTTAACATCAAGACGCCTTTTCCTTTAATGGATTTCTAATTTGAATTCTTGCTCTACTACATTCAGCCATTGTACTTGAATGTCTTGAGATGGAGTCATTAATATAAAAATCACTGATACTTAATGACAAATTTTTATTTTCAAAATAAATTTCTTTTGGCTTTGCGTAATAAGCCTCCTGATTATCATTGATTACAACTATACCTTCAGGCGTAAAGTTTGCATCATCTGCAAGGCCTATTAGATTATTCTTATTTCTTTTTGTATAAGCCCATTTTTTTTGATTATAAGTTAGGTCATCCCATGTTTTACCAAGACTTTGCGCATATTGTTCCTCATAAGGTAAAATGATGTTATTTTTCTTTTTAATATCGTTAACGACTTTAAATCCAAAATTTTCAGTAAATTCTAACCACGTTTCAGGATAATTATATTTTCTAAGATATTCTCTTTGTCTGTCATTAAGGTTTTGCCATTTAGAATTAAATACTTTTTGTGAAGAGTTTTCTTCGAAGTTTTTTATATTGCCGTGTTGGGTATCATATTTTTTTTCTTTAATTGTCCTTATATCTTTTGAATCTATTTCTATTTCATCTTTTGATTTATTTTCTAGAAGTTTTGTAAAAATATTTACCTGTTCGTTAAAATCTTCGGACAGATGAGGGAAATCATTAAATAGTGATGTTCTTACATCTAATAAATCAATAAATGACCATCCTAATTCCAATAATTCGCTGACCTGATTTATAATTTTCCAGTCTTCTTTTCCATCTCCAGGAGGAAAGTTTGCTTTATTAGCAAATTGAAGTCTCCCTTCTGTATTAATGTAAATAGCGTCTTTTTCAGTATATGCTGCTGAAGGCATGATAATGCTTGCAGCATTTGCTCCCCTATCGCCATGAGTGCCAACATAAGCAATCTGACAATTCTTAAACTCTTTGTAATTAATTTCATCTGCGCCAATTGATAAAACAAGCTTATATTTACCATTACGTGCATCTTTATAAATATCCTCCAAAGACCTGTTCTTTTGAAAACATCCAACATCTAATGTGCCAGCTCTAGATGCAGTTAATTGTAAAACATTAAACCCATTCCAATCATCTTGAATTATACTAAACTTATCAGTAAATGTTTCTAGCAATGAGTAAATTTGCATTGAATCGTTCCTGTTTAGAAGAGACTGACCAATAATAATCATGGGTTTATTTGCTGCTGATAATTTTTTGAAAAAATTATTTTTTTCATTTAACAGATCTGTTAATATATTTACATCATTTCCTAAATGTTCGTATTTGTATGTGAGGTCAATTTCTTCACCAATTAAAGCAACGGGTATATTCTGAGATAAAGTTCTTTTTCTTATTCTTGAATTGATAATCGACGCTTCCTCTCTAATATTGCTTCCTATTATCAATATGCAATCAGTCTCATCTATCCCACTTATTTTGGAATTGAATAAATATTGAGACCTATGATTAAAAGGAATCTTGCAGCCCTCTTGCCTGCATTCTATTGATTTTATATTTAAGCTGTCAGATAATTTTTTTGATAGATATGCTGTTTCTAGATCAACAAAATCACCAATCAAAAATGCGATTTCATCTGAATTAGTTTCTTTTAAAAGTCTCTTTAACTCAAACAAAGCAGTGTTCCAATCGCTTTCAATTAATTTACCATTTTGTTTAATTAGTGGAGTATCTATTCTTTGATTTAATAGCCCATCACATGCATATCTAGTCTTATCAGAAATCCATTCTTCATTAATATCTTCATTGAGAACAGGTAGAACTCTTTTAACTTTCCAACCATATGTATCAACTCTTATGTTAGAACCTACAGCATCCATCACATCAATTGTTTCCGTCTTTTTTAGTTCCCATGGCCTAGCCTCAAACTGATATGGTTTTGAAGTCAAAGCTCCAACAGGGCATAAATCTATAATGTTTGCCGAAAGTTCAGAATCTATTGTTTTTTCAAGATAAGTTGTAATCTCAGTATCTTCACCTCTATTTATAGCTCCTAGCTCATTAACCCCAGCAACCTCATCTGCAAAACGAATACATCTTGTGCAGTGAATACATCTTGTCATGTATGTTTTTATGAGTGGCCCCATATGTTTTTCATTCACGGCTCTCTTATTTTCATCGAAACGTGAATTTGCTGGACCATAAGCAATTGTTTGATCTTGAAGATCGCATTCTCCGCCTTGATCGCAAACTGGGCAATCTAATGGATGGTTAATTAGTAAAAATTCCATTACTCCTTCTCGTGCTTTTTTTACGGAAGGGGTGTTCGTGTGAATTGACATTCCCTCACTAACAGGCATGGCACAAGACGCAACAGGTTTAGGAGAACCTTCTACATCTACTAAGCACATTCTACAATTGCCTGCTATAGAGAGACGATCATGATAGCAAAATCGAGGTACTTCCTTTTCAGCATGTTCACATGCCTGTAAAATTGTTAGATCATCTCTAACTTCATACTCGCTATTGTTAATTTTAATTTTTACCATTAGGCAGCTCTAACTTTTTTTATTAATTGATCTTCTATCTCATCTCTAAAATGTCTAAACAAACCTTGAATAGGCCAAGCAGCAGCATCACCCAGAGCACATATCGTGTGTCCTTCAATTTGTTTTGTTACATCTAATAATTTATCAATGTCATGCGACGACGCTTCCCCTCTAGCGATTTTTTCCATCATTCTCCACATCCATCCGGCACCTTCTCTACAAGGAGTACATTGACCGCAACTTTCATGCTTATAAAAATGTGATAGGTTAGCGATGGCCTTAACTAAGTCAGTTGATTTATCCATCACAATCACAGCCGCTGTTCCCAATCCACTCTTAACATCAATAAGTGAATCAAAGTCCATTAAAACTGTGTCGCATGTACTTTTAGGAATTAAAGGAACAGATGAGCCTCCAGGAATTATTGCCTTTAAATTGTTCCATCCACCAACTACGCCTCCGGCATGTTTTTCTATAAGCTCTTTAAGAGGAATGCTCATCTCCTCTTCTACATTGCATGGTTTATTAACATGTCCTGAAATACAAAAAACTTTAGTACCTGTATTTTTTGTTCTACCAAATGATGAAAACCAATCACCACCTCTTCTCAAAATAGCTGGAACAACAGCTATAGTTTCTACGTTGTTTACTGTTGTAGGTGATCCATATAGTCCTTTATTCGCAGGAAAAGGAGGCTTAAGCCTTGGTTGACCTTTCTTTCCTTCTAAACTCTCTAATAATGCTGTTTCCTCACCACAAATATATGCGCCTGCTCCTCGGTGCAGGTAAATATCAAAATCCCATCCTGAACCACAAGCATTTTTACCAACTAAACCTGCATCATAAGCTTCATCAATTGCTTTTTGTAATACAACAGCCTCATTAAAATATTCGCCCCTAATATAGATGTAACAATTATGGGCGTTCATTGCAAAAGACGAAAGCAAACAACCTTCTATTAACTTATGAGGTTCATTTCTTATCATGTCTCTATCTTTGCAGGTACCTGGCTCAGACTCGTCTGCATTTACAACTAAATAGTTATTTGAATTAGGGTCTTTTGGCATAAATGACCACTTTAAACCTGTTGGGAAACCAGCTCCTCCTCTGCCTCTTAATTCTGATTTCTTCATTTCTTCAATTATCCAATCAGAACCTTTCTTTATAAGGTCGCTTGTTTGATCCCAATCACCTCTATTTTTCGCATCTGTTAAAGAGTAACTTTTGTCTCCATACAAATTGTTAAATATTTTATCTTTTTCTTTTAACACCTAATCAGCCCTTGATCCCTTTCTTCCAGATTGTGATCCAACTTGAAGAGGTTTATTGTCTATTAGAGACTGGAGAATATTTTTTGTCGTATCGTAAGTAAGGTCTTCATAATAATCATCATTAATTTGCACAACAGGAGCGTTAACACATGCACCCAAGCATTCAACTTGCATCCATGAAAATAAGCCATCATTACTAACAGTGTTTTGTTCTGGCGAGATCATTTCTTTACATGCTTTGACAATATTGTCCGACCCTCTCAACCAGCAAGGAGTTGTTGCGCAAACCTGAACTAGGTTCTTGCCAACAGGTTTTGTGTGATACATGGTATAAAAAGTGACAACTTCCATTACTTTAATTATTGGCATGTCTAAATATTCAGCAACATACTCAATGGTATCGCGTGACAACCAACCATCATTTTGTCTTTGCGCAATATCCAAAAGTGGCATTACTGCACTATTTTTTCTCTCGACTGGATATTTTTTTAGAATATCAACTGCGATTAGTTTGTTTTTATCAGAGAAGCTAAAGTTATTTAAATTTTCAGACATGTTATCTATCAACCTCTCCAAATACAATTGCGATAGAGCCCAAAATTGCTGGAACATCAGCTAATAAATGTCCTTTAGATAATAAATCAAAAGCTTGAAGATGTGCAAATCCCGGCGCTCTTATCTTACATCTATAAGGTCTGCTGCTTCCATCTGAAATTAAATAAACTCCAAACTCACCTTTTGGAGCTTCAACAGCGGTGTAAATTTCTCCCGATGGGACATGAAAGCCTTCTGTAAAAAATTTAAAATGATGAATAATAGCCTCCATAGAAGTTTTCATTTCAGCACGTTTTGGTGCAGCTATTTTTGAATCTCTATTAATAACTTCGCCTCCAGGCATCTTTTCTATGCATTGAAGCATAATTTTGTTGCTTTCTCGCATTTCATTCATCTGACACAAGTATCGATCATAACAATCTCCATTAACACCTACTGGAATTTTAAAATCTAACTTATCGTATGTATCATAAGGCTGTGATTTTCTGAGATCCCAAGGAATTCCACATGCTCTTAATACAAATCCACTAAAGCCATAATCAGCAGCGTCTTCTTTTGAAATTTTTCCAATATCAACATTTCTTTGTTTGAAAATTCTATTTTCAGTCAACATATTTTCAATATCGTCAATTACTTTAGGAAAAGTTTGACAAAAATTATATATTTTATCTAAAAGACCATCTGGTAAGTCTTGATGAACGCCTCCTGCTCGGAAATAAGCAGCGTGAAATCTTGACCCTGAAACTTCTTCATAGAAGTCTAAAAGTTTCTCTCTTTCATCAAAACCCCATGTAATAGGTGTCATTGCTCCAACATCCATAGCTGTCGTTGTGACATTCAATAAATGACTTAGTAATCTTCCTATCTCAGCAAAAAGTACTCTTATGTACTGACCTCTCTCTGGAACATCTACTTCTAATAACTTTTCGATTGCTAGTGCAAATGCATGTTCTTGGTTCATCGGAGAAACATAGTCAAGTCGATCAAAATAAGGAATTGCCTGAAGGTAAGTTTTTTGTTCTATAAGCTTCTCTGTTCCTCGGTGTAATAGTCCTATATGGGGATCTGCCCTTTCAACAACCTCTCCATCCAGATCTAAAAGTAATCTTAATACTCCATGTGCTGCTGGATGAACTGGACCAAAATTAACTGTTACTGTTTTATTGTTACTACTCATTCAGTGTCCTTTTTTTCAGTATATTTTGTGCCTTCCCAAGGACTCTGAATATCAAAATTACGATAGTCTTGTTGTAGTTTTACTGGCTCATAGATAACTTTTTTTTCTATTTCGTCATATCGAACTTCTACATTGCCTGTAAGTGGAAAATCTTTTCTTAAAGGATAACCTTCAAATCCATAATCAGTAAGTATTCTTCTTAAATCAGGATGATCAGTAAATTGAATACCGTACATATCAAACGCCTCTCTTTCAAACCAATTAGCAGCAGGAAACAGTTGGGTAATGCTTTGAATGGCGCTATTTTCGCTTATCTCCGTTTTGACTCTGATCCGAATATTATTTTTAAAGCTTAAAAAATGATAGACAATGTCAAATCTATTTAGTCTCTCTGGAAAATCAACTCCAGCTATATCGGTCAGCTGCCTAAATTGACAAATATCATTATCTTTTAAAAATTCTAATGTAGAAATTAGTTCTTCTGGATTAACAGTAATTTGAATCTGTTCATATTTAATAAAACCGTCATTAATTTTACAGTTCTCCTTTATTGTAGAAAGAGTGTTTTCCAAAATGTCTGGCATTTTTATCTTTTGATATTGCCTTCTCTTCTAATTTTCTTTTGAAGTTGAAGTAATCCATATAACAGTGCTTCTGCGGTTGGAGGACATCCAGGAACATAAATATCTACCGGGATAACTTTATCACATCCTCTGACTACGGAATAAGAATAGTGATAGTATCCACCACCATTAGCACAACTTCCCATTGAAATAACATAACGAGGTTCAGGCATTTGATCGTATGCTTTACGAAGAGCCGGCGCCATTTTATTTGTAAGAGTCCCAGCAACAATCAAAACATCTGAATGTCTAGGAGACGCCCTTGGTGCCGCACCAAATCTTTCAACGTCATATCTAGGTGTCCCAACATGCATCATTTCAACAGCACAACAAGCCAAACCAAAAGTCATCCAATGCAGTGATCCGGCTCTTGCCCAATTAATAAGATTATTAATGTTTGTTACTAAAAAACCTTTGTCAGCGTAGAGTTCTTTAAGCTTTTCTAATTCAGGATCTGCAATTTCTTCAATTTGTGAATTTATTGCCATTCTAGTGCACCTTTCTTCCACTCATAAATAAATCCAATAGTAAGAACACCTAGAAAAATCATCATTGAGACAAATCCAAGAAGTCCTAATGTTCCAAAAGTAACAGACCATGGGAATAAAAATGCTACTTCCAAATCAAAAATGATGAACAGTAAGGTCACTAAATAAAATCGGACATCAAACTTCATTCTTGAATCTCCAAATTGCTCAAACCCACATTCATATGCTGAATTTTTTTCTGGATCGGGGTTATTTACTGCAACCAAATAATTGGCCAAAACAAATAAACCGCTAATAACAAATGCTACTATCATGAAGATGATAATTGGCATGTATTCGCTCAATGTATTTTCCATCGTTTTTAATAAGAATCGTATTAGTATCTAAAAAAAATATATATTTTACTCATCGTATTACAAGGAAAACATGGAAAAATTAGGCTTTCCTACCGTTAGCGATTAAATATTTATTTATATTTATTTAAATATGAGAATAATAAATTTATTCAATAGTTATATTTATAATTTCATTCAAAAAAATCAAATAAACCCTTGTTTTTCAATAAAAACTTTCCTTTCATAGGAGACTTTGATGTCTTTTAATCGCTTACTTTTTCTCATATATTCGCAAAATTTAAAAAAATATGAATTTTATTATTTCAGACCTATAATTAATAAAATGTTCAAATTAGAAGCAGAAAACCTACATTTTACTGAAGGGCCAAGATGGCACGATAACAAGCTATGGTTCTCAGATTTCTATCATAAAGCTGTCATGAGCTTAGATGAAACTGGGTACATTGAAAGAATTGTTGATATACCTAACCAACCTTCTGGCCTTGGATGGCTTCCTAATGGTGATTTGATTATCGTTTCTATGCTTGATCGTAAATTAATGAGATTCAGCAATGGAAATCTATCACTGCATTCAGATCTATCTAATTTAACACCTTTCCGATGCAATGATATGACTATAGATAAAGATGGACATGCGTATGTTGGGAACTTCGGATCACTTGAACACGCAACAAACATAAAACCAACATGCCTGATTCATGTTACACCAGAAGGCAATGCTTCAATTGCAGCTAAAAATTTAGATTTTCCAAATGGAACTGTAATTACTCCTGATGGCAAAAATTTAATCATAGGTGAAACATATGGCGGTCGCCTGACTTCATTTGAAATCGATACAAATAAAAAATTATCCAATAGAAAAGTATGGGCACAAATGATTCCTAAGCCATATTACTACTTAACTAGAGTTGTAAGGGCTTTAAAAATACCTGTTAAAGAAGGTGCCGCAACACCATATCCTGTCCCAGATGGAATATGTTTAGATGATCAGATGGGTATCTGGGTAGCTTCTCCAACAACTTCTGAAGTTGTTCGCTACACTGAGGGAGGTAAAATTACTAACCGTATCACTACCCCTAATCGTGCTTACGCATGCATGTTAGGAGGACAAGATGGTAAAAAATTATTTGTTTGTACTGCTAATGTCTCAACTCCTGAGAAAGCTAGTTCTGAAGAAACAGCAAAAATATACTCGACACAAGTTGATCATCCACGCGCTGGTTGCCCATAATAGCAAAATTAATTAACCTATTGCTTCAATAAATAAAAAAAATGAGTGAGAGAAAGAATAAAAAATTTTTTATTGTATACGGCCATTACGATGACAGCTCATTCAATGCAGCTATAAAAGATAATTTTATTGATAGCGCAAAATCTGCTGGTCATACAGTAGATCTTGTAGATTTATATAAAGATAAATTTGATCCAGTATTTGCAGGTGAATCTCCTGGGGAAGATGTTCTTAATCATCGTAAACGCATTAAGGAATCTGATACAATTGTATTGATTGCTCCAATTTGGAATTTTAGGATGCCTGCAATCTTAGAAGGATGGATCGATAAAGTCTTAGCACCCCCTTGGGCCTTTACATTTAAACAGCTGGTCGGAAACTACGGATACCCTCGTGGAAAACTTAGTGATAAAAAAGCTATTATTTTTTGTACCTACGGCTCACCAAGACTTGCAATAACAACTTTCTTTCTGAATCTTCCAATTCGTAGATTAAAAAGAGGTGTCTTCCATATATGTGGGATTAGAAAGATATTGTATAAAAGGTATTTTGCGGTCCCATTTGTAGATGAAAAGATTAGAGAAAAATTTCTTAAGGACGTAAGAAAAACTGCAGCTACATTTAATTAAATATAATTTAAAACCTATCTTAATGGTTGATCCATTGTGATTTCCTGCTCATTAACTCTTTCACGGTAAAAAAGGTAAATTCCAGCAGTAACAATCATCGCCATTCCTATCCAAGATCGGACTGTTACGCTCTCATCCCAGATTAACCAGCCATAAAAAATTGACCACAATAATATTGTGTATTCAAAAGGAGCTATAACAAAAGGCTTGCCAACTCTATAGGCATTAAAGATTAGTAAAAATCCTGCGACGACACATATGCCAACTACAAATATTAAGAAATATTGAGTATGTAAGTTTAGCTCCCAAGATCTAAAAACAAAATTTAAAACCTTATTATCTCCAATAGAGTAATCAAAAGTAGATCCTAAATAGGTAACAAGAGGAGCAAAAAGCAATGTTGCTAGATAAACATGAAAAGTTTGCGAATAAACACTATCTTTTTCAGATGTCATTTTAATAATAATCATACTTGTTGAGTATCCAAATGCACATAAAATTGGAAATATCATAAATATGTTAAAACTATCAAAAGTTGGATTAGCTATAATAATAACTCCTATAAATCCAAAGATAATTGTCAGTAGTCTTATGATACCAATATTTTCCTTTAAGAAAATTTTGGAAAGAATTGTAATAAAGAACGGGGTAGTAAAAAAAAGAGCGGTAGTAACTGCATAAGGTAGATAAGCTAAGCCTATATAGTAAAATAAAAAGGCAAACATAAATAAAATTGCCCTAATAACTGTTAAGATAGGATATTGAGAGCTAAAAATTATTGGTATCTTTCTAACTTTTAAATATAGAAATAATATAGATAGACCAACAACGCTTCTTAAAAACATTATTTGCAAGATAGAAACTTCACTAGATAAAATTCTTACAAGTGTGTCCTGGACTGAGAAAACAGTCATTCCCGCTATAATATAAAAAATAGCAAGAGAGTTGTTTTCCTTAAACATTGTTTAAGCTTTAACCGCTGTAAAATGACCTGGTCGATGTTCTCCTATTTCAAGAACTCCTATTAACTTTTCCCATATCTGTATAGCGCCTTCAGTCTCTTCTGGTCCTATTGCATCAATAGCCGCCTGATACAATGGGCCTCTGAGCTCAATAATTTCTTTCTTGGATTTTTCTAAATACCAATTATTACGATCTCTAATTTGAATATCTTTAAATCCTGTATTTTTAAGAATACTTTCATATCTTTCAAGTGAACACATATACATATCAAGTCCCTCTGCCTTTATGTATTTTTTCATTTGTGGAGATGGAGGATTATCATCAACTCTCATCCAATCACCAGCTGCAATAATTCCATGTGGCTTTAACATTCTAAATATATTCTCAAATAATTTCTCTTTATCAGGAATATGCAGAAAGGTTTCTTTGCTAAACACCATATCAATTGACTCGTCTTCAAAATCTATAGGTCCTGGAGATACTAGTTCAAATTTTGTTTTATCTGACAATCCTCTTTTACTCGCTAACTCTTTAGCTCTTTGAATAACTAAAGGTTCAACATCAATACCTGTCACAAAAGAAGCATTGTGGTGATTAATCAAATGCAGTGCCGCACCGCCACATCCACATCCTATATCAAGAATGTTTAAATTCTTTACATCTATATTTTTAACTATTTCATCAATTTCATCAGAGCCACCAGGTGATAAAAATCCTTCTCCCCAAATAGTCTTTAATAAATTAAGTTGTTTTGGACCATAGTGCCCTTCATCTGTAAGGGTCATTATTGGTTATTCTTTTCTTCCAATTTTTTGATGCTTTGTTCTGGCCATATTTTCTCTCTATCATACATCAGGTCAAAACAATTTTTTGTATCTGTTAAATTTACCCATGGATCTTTATCTTTCACAAAAATATGCGCCTGTGGTGGAAATTTATCGGAATCATTAAGAGTTTTTGATCTGATAGCGACTATTCTTTGAGACTCTACAATCTTATATTTACAATATAAATAAGTACCACAATTGGTGCAAAAAAATACTCGTCGACCAGTTCCACTTCCAGTAGAAAGCTCAGTTGAGTCAACTTTTCCATTTATAGTTAGATCATCTTCATGAACTGTTGAATGAATGACAAATGATGAGCCGGTTGATTTTTTACAATCCTTACAGTGGCACGCTTGAGTAAAAATAGGCTTATCTGCAATTGAATAGTTTACTTGGCCACAGTCACAACTTCCTTTGTAATCCACCATACTATTTTCCTTTAAAAATTAATTACGCTTCTAATTGATTTTCCTTCATGCATTAAATCGAATGCTTTATTGATCTCTTCTAACTGAAATTCATGTGTAATTAGATCATCAATATTTATTTTTTTATCCATATACCAATCAACAATTTGAGGAACATCGCTCCTGCCTTTAGCTCCACCAAAAGCTGTTCCTTTCCATACTCTTCCAGTAACTAATTGAAACGGCCTTGTCGATATTTCTTGGCCTGCGCCTGCTACTCCAATAATAATTGATTGCCCCCATCCTTTATGACAGCACTCAAGTGCTTGTCTCATAACTTCAACATTTCCAATGCATTCAAAACTATAATCTGCGCCACCGTCAGTAATTTCAATAATCTTATTTAGTAATTGGTTGTCAGAATAGTCCTTAGGATTTAAAAAATGTGTCATCCCAAATTTTTTTCCTAGGTCTTCCCTATCAGGATTCATATCAATCCCTACAATGTTTTTGGCCTTAGCCATACGACAACCTTGAACTACATTTAATCCGATTCCACCAAGTCCAAATATTACTGCATTTGATCCTTCTTCCATTTTAGCTGTATTGATAACTGCGCCAATACCAGTTGTAACGCCACATCCAATGTAACAAACTTTATTTGCGGGAGCATCGTTTCGAATCTTAGCAAGAGCAATTTCTGGAATTACAGTAAAGTTTGAGAAAGTTGATGTACCCATGTAATGGTATAACGTCTCACCTTTATACTTGAATCGAGAAGTGCCATCAGGCATTAGCCCTTGACCTTGAGTCTCACGAATAGCCTGACATAAATTTGTTTTACCGGATAAGCAGAATTTGCATTTGCCGCACTCAGGGGTGTACAGCGGAATAACATGATCATCTTTTTTAAGTGACTTTACTCCTTCACCTACTTCAACAACTATTCCCGCTCCTTCGTGACCAAGAATAGAAGGGAAAATTCCTTCTGGATCATCTCCTGACAATGTGTAGGCATCAGTGTGACAAACTCCAGTTGATTTTATTTCAACGAGAACTTCACCTTTTTTTGGACCCTCTAAATCAACTTCATCAATAATTAGAGGTTTCCCTTTTTCTATTGCTATAGCTGCTCTAACTTTCATCTAATCTCCTGGAATAGTGTGCATTAATCCAATGAGATTGTAAATCAATTACAAGTTTATTTGCCGTCAGTTTTATTGTGAAAATAGATAGAAATTTTATAAAAAATTGGAGTTGCAATTAGCCAGGCTGACTGTGATTGGAGGGTTACTTCTCGTTCACCAAAAGACATTAATGTTGGATTCCACCATGGTCCAAATGGCATTAATGGAGCCCAGGATAACAATGCTCCATCTCCAACTTGATTGTAATAAATTATTGTTTCAACCAAAATGTTTTGTGCCATAAACCATATAAATAGGATAGAGAAAGCTAACCAAGTAAATTGATTAAATGGCTTAGAATTGTATCGATATATCAAAGACACAAGTATAATTCCAAACCAAACTATTCCTGTATCAGCAAACGAATTGATTAACCAATTAATGTTCATTGGTAAAGCACAACTAAGAGCAGCTGATCTTCTTAAATTTACCGGATCTCCATCAAACAATCCAAAATTAATCCATATCTCCCAACCAAAAGCTGCAATTAAAAATGAACTTATAAGTGTATACGTAACCCATTTTTTCATTTGGTTTGTAGAAATAAGATAGATTGCTAAGATGAATGGTGCGCTAGCAGAAGAAAGTACAATTATCGTTCTTCGCCATTCATAATTATCAAGACTGCAATCAAATAGCCACATATATTTGATAATTAGTTATTACTGAAATTTTTCACTAAGTGGTGTAGCGTACATTAGAACAAATATTGCTCCACTGGCCATACCTGAAAATCCAAGAATTAAATTACTGAGTGGATCACCAATTGTTGGTCCCATAAATAAAGTCAGAACAATAGAAATTATTGTAATCCAAAGGTACATACTTCTTCCAGTTGGGCTGAATTTTAATAGCATAAAGCACGCAACTATATATATGATAGCTAGTGGAATAGATAATAAATATACAACTAGATGTTCCTCTACTAAATAATCACTCCAATCTAACAATTCAGGTGGAAGCAGAGCTGACGTAATACCCGATAAAGATATTAAAGTAATTGCAGCTATTGATGCTAAGTCAAAAATTACTAATTTTTTAAAGATTGATTCCATTTCTTATTGTATCTCACAAACTATTGCTAATCATACAACATTAATCGTGATTATTAAACCTATGGCCTGCCAGATGACTGCGGAGAATAGTTTGGGAATTTATTAGGGAAGAAATTTGGCAGTTTTAGTGGCATGCCCGCTCGGATTCGAACCGAGGACAACTCCCTTAAAAGGGGAGTGCTCTACCAACTGAGCTACGGGCACACGCTCAAATGTTATATACGATTTAATATTAAAATATAGTTGAAATTTTCGATTTAAAGAAATTTGCTCACATCATATCAAGTTCGAGTCTTGCAACATCAGACATGCGTGACATGTCCCATGGAGGATCCCAAACTAAATCAACTTTAACTTTATTAACCCCTTTAACTAACTTCACAGCCTCTTCAACTTTTTTTGGCATTTCATCAGCAACTGGACAATGAGGAGTTGTTAAAGTCATGTCAACAATAACGTCATTCTCGGGAGTTACTTCACATTTATAAATTAATCCCAACTCGTAAATATCAACGGGTATTTCAGGATCAAATACTGTTTTTAGTGCATTTATAATTGTCTGGTCTTCAAGTTTCTTATCCATAATTAATCAAATAATTTAAGAAAATCTCCATAACCTTTATCATTAAGTTCATTTACTGGAATAAATGATAAAGATGCAGAATTTATACAGTATCTAAGACCTGTTTCGGTTGGACCATCATCAAAAAGATGTCCTAAGTGAGTATCGCCAAATTCACTTCTAACTTCAGTACGTTTCATGCCAAGACTATTATCTGAAATTTCTTTTATATTAATTCCTTCTATTGGTCGATCAAAGCTTGGCCATCCTGTTCCAGAATCAAATTTATCAGTAGATGAAAATAAAGGTTCTTCAGAAATAATATCGACATAGATACCCTTCTCTTTGCTATCCCAGAACTCGTTAGCAAAAGGTCTTTCGGTTCCATCTTCCAAGGCAACTAATTTTTGTTCTTCTGTCAAATTGTTGATAGCTTCAGCTCTTTCTTCAGGAGTGGCTGAGCACCAAAAGGGAGTATCTATAATATTAACTTTTGACATATCGTAACTTTCTATTTCGACTTGTGCTTTTGCTTCTGGTCTGTATATCAGCTGTAATACAACTAATAATATTAATAATGTAAAGTATAGTGCATATAATTTCATTAATCTATTCATTAGTAGCAGACTTATAAGTATGCCATGCCATAGTTGCACATTTCACTCTCATAGGAAAAGCTTCAACTCCTTTTAGCGCGTACAAAGAATCCTCTTCCGTAAGTAGCCTTAGTTCATCTGTGCTACCTTTAACTAAGTTAGTAAAATCATTAAATATTTTATTTGCTTCATCTAATGATTTATTTTTTAATTTCTCTGTCATTAGTGATGCAGATGCAATTGATATAGCGCAACCTTCTCCTGAAAATTTTATATCCTTAATCACATCATCTTGATCTACTAGTAATGTCACATATACTTTATCTCCACATAAGGGGTTATGCCCTTTGGCACTTTTATTATGATTTTCACATTCACCAAAGTTCCTAGGATCTTGGCCATGATCAAGTATAATTTCTTGATATAAATCTTTTAATAGATCGTTCATTTTTTAAAGAAATCTTTACATTTGTTTAAAGCTTCAATGAAAACTTCAATTTCTTTGATGTCATTATAAACACCAAATGATATTCTTGATGTAGCATTAACTTTTAAATGTCTCATTAATGGTTGGCAACAATGATGGCCTGCACGTAAAGCAATTCCTTCTACATCTAGAAAAGAAGCCACTTCATGAGCATGAATATGATTAAGATTAAATGAAATAATTGAAGATTTCTCATTTCCATTACCGTAAATTTCAACAAATTCTAATTCCTTCATTTTTTTTAAAGCATAATTAGATAATTCCTGTTCATGTAGCATGATGTTTTCAATTCCAATTGAGTTCATGTAATCAATTGCAATCCCTAAACCATAAGCTTCAACTAAAGGGGGAGTGCCTGCTTCATATTTTGCAGGTAAATCAGCAAACGAAACACTATCTAGCGTTACTTCGCTTATCATCCCTCCTCCTCCTTGGTAAGGAGGAAGATCATTTAAAATATTTTCTTTGCCGTACAAAACTCCTATACCTGATGGTCCGTAAGTCTTATGACCAGAAAAAACATAAAAATCACAATCTAGATCTTGAACATCTATTTTATTATGGGCAGCAGCCTGACAACCATCAAGCATTATAAAAATTTCTTTTTCTCTGCAAATTTTAACAATTTCTTTGTTTGTTGTAGTACCAAAAACATTTGATAGATGTGTGATGGATGCAATTTTTGTCTTATCATTAATTAATGATGAAAAATGATCTAGGTCTATTTTCCCCTCTTCATCAATCATTGCAAATTTTAAAACTACTCCATATTTTTCTCTTAAAAAATACCAAGGAACTAAATTTGAATGATGTTCCATGATACTCAAGATTACCTCATCACCTTGTTTCATATATCTTTCACAAAAAGTCTGCGCTACTAGGTTAATGCTTTCCGTTGCACTTTTAGTAAAAATAATTTCATTATCAGATTTTGCATTTATAAAATCTTTTACTTTTTTTCTTGAGTCTTCATATTTAAATGTAGATTCAACTGATAATGTATGAACACCGCGACTCACGTTAGAATAATGATTATTATAAAAATCATTAATTTCGTTTATAACAATTTTAGGTTTTTGAGCAGATGCAGCTGTATCAAAATAGATTAAATCTTTATTAAGTATCTTTTTTTCAAAAATAGCAAAATCATCTTTAATGTTTGAATTTAAAAGTGCTTTACTCATGATTAAGCATTTTGTGAAATAAATTGTTTGGCTTTTGCCTGCATTTGAGCATTATCAATTTTGTAAATATATTCACCCAAGAACCCCTGAATATAAATCTTTTCTGCATCTTTTCTCGAGATACCTCTAGATGTTAGGTAAAAAAGAACATTCTCATCGGGTTTTCCAGATGCGGCTCCATGGGAGCATACAACGTCATCATTATTTATTTCTAATTTTGGAATTAAATTTACTTTTGATTCTTCATCCATAATTAAACCTTTACTGATCTGATTTGAAACTGTATTAGAGCAATTTTCATCAACTGATATTTTTCCATTAAAAGTTACAGCTGCATTTCCTCTTGAAACTGCTTTAAACGAACAGTCAGAGATAGCTGATGGAGCAATATGGTTTATTTTTAATGTATTATTGCAATTAGTAGAATTAGTTATAACAACACCACTCCCTATATATTTTGCATGTTCATGAGCAAGAGAAATTATTGTCTCATTAGTCATTTGTTTTGAGCCATTTGTGAAATTAAAATCTTTAAAAACGCAGTTTCTTGATAAATTGCATGTATGGTAGTATTTGTTTTCTGTAGATTGATTGAATTTGTTCAATCTATATAATTCAAATGATGATCCTTGTTTTAATTCAGAATTAATTTTAATTTCACTACCTTTAGAATATTCAGATTCATCTAAAACTTCTAATCTAGCACCCTTTAGGAGTGATATTTCTATATTTAAGTTAATGTATGAATCTCTTAAAGCTTGTAGATTAATTCTTGTTGCAATATCTGATTCTAAGACTTCAATATTTAAATTGATCGACCCACTTTCTTCTAAGGCACTACAATTAATATATTTAGATTCATTGCTAACGACCAAATTATTTCTAACAATTTGAATTAAACAATCATGTGAATCAACTTTTTGATTTAATTTACTCATTAAGTTGCGTATCCTTCTTTATCGATCTTATGTGCGAGTTTTTTATCACCAGATTCTACTATTTTTCCGTCTTGAAAAACATGGACATAGTCAGGCTCAATGTACTCAAGCAATCTTAAGTAATGAGTAATAATAATAAATGATCTATCGCTAGATCGAAGTTGGTTCACTGCTTCAGATGTTTGCCTTAATGCGTCAACATCTAATCCTGAGTCAGTTTCATCCATAATAACTAGACTTGGATTTAAAAAGTCCATCTGTAAAACTTCATTTTTCTTTTTTTCCCCTCCAGAAAATCCTGTATTCACAAATCTGCTATGCATTTCCATTGGAATATTCAGTCTGTTTGATTTTTCCTTTAAGATTTTAAGAAATTCCGCTGCATCAATTGGATCTTTACCTTCATATTTGCGGTGCACGTTAAGTATTTGCTTAAGATATGAGGCATTAGAAACTCCTGGTAATTCAATTGGATATTGAAATGCAAGAAACAATCCTTCTAGAGATCTTTCAGATGGGTCTAATTCAAATAAATCTTTCCCGTTAAACAAAGCCTGTCCTGAATCGACATTGTAATTAGGATTGCCCGCTAATGTATGCGCTATTGTACTTTTACCAGAACCATTAGGTCCCATAATTGCATGCACTTCTCCAGACCCAATAGTTAAATCTAAATTGTCTAATATTTTATTTTTTTCTACTGAAACACTTAATTTTTTAATTTCCAACATATTAACCAACACTTCCTTCTAAGCTGATGCTAACTAATTTCTGAGCTTCAACTGCAAATTCCATAGGTAGTTTTTGAAGAACTTCTTTGCAAAAACCATTTACAATTAAACTTTGCGCTTGTTCAGCATCAAGCCCTCTTTGCATACAATAAAACAATTGTTCATCACTAATTTTCGAAGTTGTTGCCTCATGTTCAATTGAAGATGAGTTTGAGTTATTCTCAGTCAGAGGAATAGTATTTGCACTACAAGTATTTCCAACAAGCAGTGAATCACATTGAGTAATATTTTTAGCATTTTCAGCTTTACGATTAAATTTAACTAGCCCTCTATATGTATTAGAAGATTTTCCTGCTGAAATACCTTTAGAAATAATTTTACTTTTTGTATTTTTTCCTAAATGGATCATTTTAGTTCCTGTATCTGCTTGTTGATAATTGTTTGTAATTGCTACAGAATAAAATTCTCCAATAGAATTATCTCCTCTTAAAATACAACTTGGATATTTCCAAGTAATTGCGGATCCAGTTTCTATTTGTGTCCATGAAATTTTTGAATTCTTTCCCTTGCAAAGACCTCTCTTTGTTACAAAGTTATATATTCCTCCCTTGCCATTTTCATCTCCAGGATACCAGTTCTGTACAGTAGAATATTTAATCTCAGCATTATCTAAAGCAACAAGCTCAACATTTGCTGCATGAAGTTGATTTTCATCTCTCATTGGAGCCGTACAGCCTTCTAAATAACTTACATAACTGCCCTCATCTGCAATAATTAATGTTCTTTCAAATTGCCCTGTCTCAGATGCGTTAATTCTAAAATACGTAGATAATTCCATCGGACATTTAACGCCTTTAGGCACATAAACAAAAGAACCATCACTGAAAACAGCAGAGTTTAAAGTTGCATAAAAATGATCAGTAATTGGAATTACTGAACCTAAATATTTCTTTACCAACTCAGGGTGTTTTTGTATTGCTTCTGAAATTGGACAAAAAATAACACCCATCTCATTCAATTTTTCTTTAAAAGTTGTAGCCACAGAGACACTGTCAAATACTGCATCAACCGCTACTCCAGCTAAAACCTCTTGTTCTTTTAAAGGTATGCCAAGCTTCTCATAGGTTTCTAAAAGCTTTGGATCTACTTCATCCAATGATTTTGGCTTATCCTCAAATCCTTTTGGTGAGGAATAATAATAAATATCTTGGAAATTAATCTCATCAAATTTAACTTTACCCCAATCAGGTTTTTTCATAACCTCCAATCTATTAAATGCTTTTAATCTCCAGTCTAACATCCACTGAGGTTCATTTTTTTTCTTTGAGATTATTTTTACAACCTCTTCATTTAAGCCTCGAGGAATCTTTTCACTCTCAATATCGGTAACAAACCCATGCTTGTAGGAATCTTGTTTAAAATTGTCTTTATTTAATTTATTCATTGCAACTGAGCGTCCACTATTTTCTTATTACTACTTACTAAATCGTGTAGTGAAACAGATTGAAGATAACTTCCTATAAGATTTTCTAAATCTTCCCAGAAATTATGTGTTAAGCATTTCTTACCATTTCCTGTACAAAAAGCATTAGGATCATTTGAACAGCCGGTAGCTTTTATTTTTTCATCGATTGCATTAAAAATTTCCAAGATTTGAATTTCACTTGAATCTTTAGATAAACGATATCCTCCTCCAGGACCTTTTTGACTTTCAACAAGATTTGCCTTTTTTAAATCATTAAATATCCTCTCTAAATAAGTCAAAGAAATATTTTGCCTTATAGAAACATTGGTTAAGTTACATGGAGATATTTTGCTGTGTCTTGCAATGTCTACCATTGCTAGTACTGCATATCTTCCTTTTGATGTTACCTTCATTTGTTTTCCTTAAGAATATCTTCTAATTTTTTAATTCTTTCTTTTAAATCTAAATTATCTTTTTCAAGTTGTGCCACTTGAGCACTTCTACTATCATCTTCTTTACTGAGACCATAAGCTTGAAAGGCTTTTGCTCTAGATGAAGTTGAAACCGTATATCTTGCTGGGTTACCCACAACACTTTTATTGTCTTCTACATCCTTTGATACAACTGAGTTAGAACCAACTTTAGAATTTTCTCCAATAGTAATAGGACCTAAGATTTGAGCGCCTGATCCAATTACAACATTATCCTTTAAGGTTGGGTGTCTTTTTTTATCTTTTTGACTCGCGCTATCTTCACTTGGAGAAACTCCACCGAGCGTTACGCCGTGATATATTGTAACATTATTTCCAATCTCAGCAGTTTCACCGATTACCACTCCCATTCCATGATCAATAAAGAAATGTGAACCAATCTTAGAAGCAGGATGTATTTCTATTCCTGTTAAAATACGCCCAATATATGAAATAGCCCTCGCAACTATAAATAATTTAATTGACCATATAAAATTTGAAATCTTATAGAATCCTAGAGCATGTAAGCCAGGAGATGTTAAAATTGTCTCAAATCGGCCTTTTGCAGCCGGATCTCTATCTATATAAGAGTCAATTAATTCAATAATTTTATTCATATTGAAAAAAAGCCTTGAATTTTAAGTGTTAAATTTAGTATACCGTCTATCAGGTTAAATATAATAACCTACTATTTTAGTCAACTATTAATTATCAAAATTAAACTAATGAATAATCAAGTAAAAGAGATCGTTTTCACTGGCCCTGATGGAAAATTAGTTGGTAAATATAAAAGAGGTCAGTCTTTGAATCCTCCTGTGGCATTAATACTTCATCCACATCCATTGTATGGAGGCACAATGAATAATCCTGTTGTTCTAGAGTTATTCAATATCTTTGATGGCTTAGGTTTTTCAACTTTTAGATTTAATTTCAGAGGCGTTGGTAAAAGTGAAGGAAAGTTTGATAATGGCCTTGGTGAACTTGCAGATGCAGCCGCAGGACTCGATTGGATACAAAGACAAAATCCAAATGCAAATCAATGCTGGGTAGCAGGCTTTTCTTTTGGCGCATTATTGTGCATGCAACTCCTAATGAGAAGACCAGAAATCACTAGATTCATAAGTGTCTCACCTCAACCAAATCTATACGATTTTAATTTTCTTGCTCCATGCCCAGCCTCAGGCATGTTAATTCAAGGTAAGAAAGATGAACTTGTTCCAATTGAAGATACGAATCGATTAGCTCAAAAATTGCAATCTCAAAAAAATATAGTCATTAACTATGAAGAAGTTTCTGGAGCAAATCATTTTTATGACAATGAATTGCATAAGCTAAATAAGATTGTTGCAGCATATGTTGGGAAAGAATTAAATTCTCGTTACCGATAACTCGTAATATTTCCTCCTGACACCGGATAATAAACTCCAGTAGTTCCAGGAAAAGATATAGATAATTTTTTTAATCTCCTTATTGCTAAGTATGCAAAAGCTTGAGATTCAATAAAATCTTTATCCAGTTTAAATTTATCAATGACACTGAGTTTTGATTTCAATGTTTTCTTTAAGACATTGAAAATATGTTGATTCTTAATCCCTCCACCTGAAACAATAACTTTATCAATTTTAAATTTAGAAATTTCTTGTAAAATTGTTTCCCCTGTAAAAGATGCAATAGTAGCACAGGCATCATTAAAACTAAGTTTTTCAAATGGTTTTAAAGAGAAATAATGTTTATCTAAAGATTTAGGAGATCTTTTATTAAAATATTTATCTCGCAAAACAGATTTTAGAACTTTATGATTGGTTTTTCCTTTAAGACTAAAGTTTCCGTTACGATCATAACTCTTCTTCTTTTTTAAATAAACATACTGATCTAGAAGAGTCATGCCAGGCCCAGTATCATATGCCTTTAGTTTGCCTCTTAATGGAACGTAGGTTAAATTGGATATTCCACCTAAATTTATAAAAATTATATTTCCTTCTAAACTTAGATAATTAACAAGCATTTTATGAAATATGGGAACAAGTGGAGCTCCTTCGCCACCAAATTTTAAATCATTTTGACGGAAGTCAGAGATAATTTTTATCCCAAGTTCATGATTTAAAATCATAGAATTACATAACTGCAAAGAAATTTTATTTTTTGGCTTATGAAAAATAGTTTGGCCATGAATTCCAATTAGATCAATTTTTTTTAATCTATTTTTTGAAATAAATGCCTTTATAGCCTTTAAATATTCTTGAGTAATTTCTGATTCAGTTGAACTTAACAGTCCTATCTTGTATTGATTCTCATCAAAATTAGTCGAAATTTGAGATAGTTTTTGTCTAATTTTTGTAGAAAATTTGAAAAAAGAGGATTTTATTGGCTTAAAATAATTCTTACCATCTGAAAATATTAGTGAAATATCTATGCCGTCAAATGACGTCCCACTCATAACACCTATAGCAAAAAACTTCTCTTTCTTCATATAATCAAAATTGTAAGTTTATATATTATATGCATAGTATATTAATATACGTAAATGACATTATTTGAAGAATTAAAGTTTAGAGGATTCATTAATCAATGTACTGATGAAAGTACTCTAGATAAGATTATAAAGAAAAACTCAATTAGTCTTTATATTGGATTTGATTGTACGGCTAAATCTTTGCATGTTGGCAGTCTAATACAAATAATGATTATGAGACTTTTCCAAAAATATGGACATACTCCAATTGTATTAATTGGTAAAGGAACAACAAGAATTGGGGATCCTTCTGGAAAAGATGAAACAAGAAAAATGTTAAGTGAGAAGGAAATTGGTCAAAATGCAGACAATATAAAAAAAGTATTTAATAAATTATTAACTTTTAAACTAAATAATAATAAAGCTATTTTTAGAGATAATTCTAAATGGCTTGCTAAACTTAATTATGTAGATTTTCTGAGAGAATATGGAAAGCATTTTACAATAAATAAGATGCTATCATTTGATAGTGTAAAGCTAAGACTTGATCGTGAACAATCATTAAGCTTTGTCGAATTTAACTATATGATTTTTCAAGCATATGATTTCTACGAATTATTTGTAAGAGAAAACTGCATACTTCAAATCGGAGGATCAGATCAATGGGGGAATATAGTCAACGGAGTGGAATTAATTAGAAGAACCAAAGCGAAGGAATCTTTTGGACTTACAACGCCATTATTGACAAATGCTAATGGAGAAAAAATGGGTAAAACTGCAGATGGAGCTGTATGGTTAGATGAAAAACTTCTCTCTCCTTATGACTACTGGCAATTTTGGAGAAATGTAGACGATCGTGACGTAATTAGATTCATAAAATTATTCACAGATATGAATGTGAAGAAAATTAAAGAAGTAGAAGTTTCAAAATCAATAGATATTAATGAACTTAAATCTATACTTGCAGATGAGGCTACTGCCTTATTACATGGAAAAGAAAATGCTAAAAAAGCAAAAGATGTGGCGAATAAAGTTTTTTCAGGAAAAAGCATATCTGATGATCTACCTACTTTAAAATTAAAAAATAATGATTTTAATGAAAAAGTTCTTATTTATCAGCTAATAGTAAATGTAGGATTTGCATCCTCTAATAGCGAAAGTAGAAAATTAATCCGTGGGAAAGGTGTAAAGAAAAACAGAGAAATAATTGAAGATGAAATGACAGAAATATTAAAAAACGACTTATTGGACAATAAAGAAATTCTTATCAGTGTAGGAAAAAAGAAGCATTTTAGAGTCATTATCAAATAAAAGTTAATTATTTGTTTCTAGTAACTCTATAGCTCTTTCAATAATTCTTGGCTTAACAATTGATAAAGGAACTGAATTAACTTCAGGGTCATCTTGATTGCCAGTTAAGCTGAAGTCGATTGAAAACATTCCTTCCCCTTCTCCTCCAACGAGAATGTTTCCTATAATTGGTAATTTTTGAATTATAGCATTCACAAGGTGCATTGGACTAATTTCTCCCTCCATATCAATAATCTTATTTTTTCTATCTATACTTCCATTCATTACTAAACCGAGGCTGTCACTTACAGCAAACGCTTCAACGTTTGAATATAAGTCTTTAGTTTCAGTGTATTTAATTTCTCCATAACCAAAACGAATACCCGGCTCTCCTTCAGCAATACTTACCAATCCTGATATAGAAGGAAGTGAAAGTAGTTTTAATGAAACAGGAGTGTCTATGAGGACAAAGTCATCCAATTTTATACTCACTTCTGCCTCCATATTTTCAACATTTCTGATTGAAGTAAGTTCTATAGATCCATCACTTAATAATTTTTTTGCTGTGTGAGAATCTCCAACAAAGTGGGAAATATCGTCAGAAATTATTATGTTTGTATCAGTTATATTATTTTTTTCTCTCGAATAGTTTAACTTATGATTTTCAAAAGTTGCTGAACTGAGTACGGATAATTTAGATTTTTTCTTGACTATGTCTGCATTGAAATTATCAACTTTAACATTTCCGTTAAAAATAACATTGTCAGTACGAATAGTGTAATTCTCAGATTCAAGATAATATGTTTTCTTTTTATTGTTAACCTCAACTTTGTTTTTAGATAGATCAATTAAAGAGCCAACAATATCTAGATTTAAAACTCTTTCTAATAGGTCTCCAGTTATCAAAAGATCTACATTTTTCTTATTATCTATCTTAAAATCGTTAACAAAAATATGGTTATTGTTAGAAATCTTAACATCTCCTAGTATATCATAGCTACTATCAACTGATTTAATTACAAAAATGCTATCTTCTAAGTTTTTAAAATTTCCAGAAAAATCTAATACTAGTTTCTCTGATTTTTTCTTTTTAAGATTGATTTGTCTTATAAATGCTTCGGTATTATCTAAATTTAACTCTCCTTTTATGGAAATGTCGCTACTCTTTAAATCTTCAATCAAAAATCTATAATCAACTATTCCAATGATGTAATTTGGATTTTTATTATCATCAAAAATATAATTTGAATCAAATTTACCTTCAGAATAGATATTAACGTTTTTTATGCTCTCAATTACATTCTCACTGTTTGGAACAATCTCAAAACTTAAAGTAATATCTTGTTTGGGATAAAGATTTCTATTTAAAAAATCATAAAGCTTATTATTATTTGACTCTCTTTCAGAAAGAGTGCCTTTTACATAATCAAGGATTAAATCTTTCTTGATTGAGGTTACAAGTACAACGGAAGAATAATCAAAATTATCTGATAGAACTAATTCACTTCCACTATTGAGCTGAAGAAAATCATTCTTTAAATTATTAATCTTAAAGTCATATAAATTTTTTTTCTTTAGTATAGCTATGTCGTAAATTGTTGAATCTTGCAATTGAGAATATATTGCATCGGGAAGATCAATTTTTCTAAAATCATAAATCCCAGATAGGAAAAGACTAGATTCATTAACTGTTTCGTAGTTTCCTTTATTCAAATTGAAGACAGCGTCAATATTAAAATTTTGCCATCCAATAAATCCATTAATGAAGCTCTGAATATCTAAATCTGATCTATAACTCATTAATTTATTAAAGGAGCCTGCCTTAGCCCTAAAATTTAACTTAACAGCAACCCTATTTAGACCCTCAAGTAAATTGATAGTTCCTTGTTCAGCTAAATATATATCATCTCCAATGAATTCATTAATAATTAATTTATCATCATCTTGATGAAATTCAGCTTCAACATCATAACTGCTTTCATTTTCAAGAGTAATTCTGCTCTTAATATAAAAATTTGACTTCTTATCGTTTAAGATTGAATCTATGTTCAATCTTATTAATGAAGAATCTAAACTTAATGATATATTTGATACAGCGTCGTAATAATTTATGTCATCTATATTTAAAACGGTATCCTTTTTATTTCTCATTTCTGCTGATAAAAAATCAAATGAAACTTCTGTGTTGGTATATTTATATAAAATTTTATCTATATTGAATTTAATAAAATTTTCATTTTCTATATTTATTGATAGATTTCTGCTTTTAATTACCTCAAAAAAATCTGAATTAAATATTCTTATCTTATCTATATCTAGCTGTATGTTTTTATTTTCATTATTCCATAGCGATAAAAAATCAAAATCTACCCTTAAATAATCTATATCAAAAGTATGAGCAGTATTGGAATCCAGATATACTAGTTTATTAACTTCGGTATAAAATCCATTCTTTTCATTATATCTAAGTATAGCGCCATTATATTGTAAATTAGATCCTGGACTGTTATCTGATATTTTTTTTTCTACAAAACTACTCATTAAGTCTAATGAAAGACCTTTTGAATAGATTATTGATAAAATTACAGTAATAAAAATAAAAAAAGTCAGTAACACTGATGCTAGAGTAATTAGAAAGTATTTTAATGGTTTGTTCATTTTATGAAATTAAATTTGAGAAAATCAGCTTATCAATATTTCCATCTAAAACTGAATCTGGATCAGAATCCTCATAATTACTTCTTAGATCTTTGACCATTCTGTAAGGATGTAATACATATGATCTAATTTGACTTCCCCATCCTATCTCAGATTTTTCTCCTTCAATTTCCTTTCTATCGCTTTCAAGTTTTTGTATTTCTATCTCATATAATTTTGATTTTAGCATATTCATCGCAGTTGCACGGTTTTTATGTTGAGATCTCTCATTCTGACACTGTACAACAATTCCAGAAGGTGAATGAGTAATTCTTATTGCGCTGTCAGTAGTGTTAACATGTTGACCTCCAGCTCCTGAGGCCCGAAATGTATCAATTCTTAAATCTTTTTCTTGAATATCTACTTGAACACTTTCATCAACATAAGGAGAAATCCAAACACTTGAAAAACTTGTGTGCCTCCTTGAATTTGAATCAAAAGGAGAAATTCTAACTAGCCTATGAACTCCCGACTCTCTTTTTAGATATCCAAAAGCATATGAGCCATTAATTAAAGCGGTGCAAGATTTAATACCTGCTTCTTCCCCAGGTGTTTCATGTATAATTTTAAAACTAAAGTCTTTTCTTTCCGACCATCGCGAATACATTCTTAAAAGCATCTGAGCCCAATCTTGACTCTCTGTTCCGCCTGCTCCAGCATGAATTTCTATATAGCAACTTTTTTCATCAGCTTCACCGTTAAACTTTAATTTAAATTCATGAGATTCTAATTTAGAAATAACTTCTTTAATTTCCAACAAACAATCATTAATTGACTTTTCATCATTTTCTTCAATTGCTAATGCTGAAAATTCTTTAATTCCGTTTAGTTTTTCATCAAAGTCCTTAAGAAGCTTAGAGTTATTCTCTAATTCACTAATTTTACGCATTGTGATTTTTGCATTATCAGAATCTGACCAAAAATCTGATTCTTCACTTTTTAACTTTAATTTGCTGAGTATGGATCTTGACTCTTCAGAGTCAAAGATGCCTCCTGATTAATGATAGTTTTTCTGAAGCAAAAGGTAATAGATTTTTCAATTCATTTTCCATTAGTAAATCACAATTTCATCCTCTAGCTCTTCTTCAATTTGAATTATTTGAAATCCCTCAGAGCCTATGAGAGTTTTATTATCAAGAATTAATTTATCACTTTTACGAAATGCTTCATAGATTGTTTTATCATTGACTGCTTCAAAGCTAACCTCTCCTGTATCTACATTTACTTGAATTAATTCAACTCCTTTTGGTATTTTAAAAGGCAATGCCTTCTTTTCTTTATAATAGTTTGTTAAAAAATCCTTAAAGATAGGCACTGCAACAGAGGATCCTGTTTCACGCTTGCCTAAAGTCCTAGGGTTATCAAAACCAGCGTAAACCCCAATAATTAGCTCTGAAGTAAACCCAATAAACCACGCATCGGTGTTCTTATTGGTAGTGCCTGTTTTTCCTCCTATTTCAAAACCTGTGATTTTTGTTCTTCTTCCGGTTCCTCGATCTACGGCGCCTTTAAGAATCGAAACCATTTGATAGCTATTAACTGGGTCAAAAATTTGAATGTTTCCAGACTCAATTACTGGAAATGGGTTATTTTCAATAAATGGTTGGGAGCAATTGAAACAAGTCCCAAAATCTGCAAGATATATGTTCTTGCCTCTTCTATCTTGTATCCTATCAATCAATATTGGATTGATTTTTTTACCGCCATTAACAAATGATGCATAGGCAGAAGTTAAGTCCATTAGAGTTGTCTCTCCCGCTCCTAATGCCATTGATAAAACTTCAGGCATATCATCCATAATTTCAACTCTATTTGCAATCTCACTTATCTTATCCATACCTAAATATTGAGCTATTCTAATCGTCATTAGATTTCTCGAATTTTCAATACCTTTTCTTAGGGGGGATGGTCCATAAAATTTCTTTCCATAGTTTTCTGGTTTCCATTTTCCCAATCTTTCACCTTGATCTACTACAAATGGAGCATCTAGAATTAAACTATTCGGTTGTAATCCATTCTCTAATGCAGAAATATAAACGAAAGGTTTAAATGCCGAACCTGGCTGCCTCTTTGCTTGAGATGCACGATTAAAATTACTTAATTTGAAATCAAAACCGCCAGAAAGAGCAACAACTCTTCCTGAGTGAGGATCCATAACAACTATACCTCCATTAATATCTGGAATTTGCTCAAGTGTGTACTCACCGTTATCATTTATTGAAATATAAATGATATCATTTTTCTTTAAAACATCATTTGCAGAGACTATCTTTGGGCCAACATAACCTCCTCTAATGTGTTCACGTGCCCAACTTAGATTTTTTAACTTGATTTCCCCTCTCTCATTCATTGATGTTTTAATATCTGCAAAATCATTACTTACTGAAATTACTTTTGCAAATTGAAAATTGTATGGAAGAGGAATATTCTTCAGATTATCAAGCCAATTATTAGTTTGATCATTTTTTATCACTCCCCTGTAACCATAACGTTTATCGTACACAAGCAGTCCTGTTTTAAGCGCTGTGTCTGCTTGAAATTGAGCTTTAGTATTAAGAGATGTTCTAACTGATAGCCCCCCACCATAAAGATATTCTTCTCCGAATGTGTCAATTATCTGCTGTCTAATTACTTCTAAATAATAATCTGATGAAAAAATGTTTTTCTCTCTGTGAAGATGAGTTTTTATTGGCACTTTTGAATATTTTTCAAGCTCATCGGAAGTTATGTACTCATTTGCATGCATTCTTTTCAGAACCCAATTTCGTCTATCTAATGCATGTTGATAATTTCTTGTGGGGTGATACCTGCTAGGTGCTTTAGGTAAGGCCGCTAGATAAGCAATTTCGGCAATGGTTAAATTCGACAATTCTTTTTCAAAGTATCTATTGGATGCAGCTGCAATTCCATATGTACCAGCTCCAAGGTAAATTTGATTTAGGTAAAGTTCTAATATTCTTTCTTTTGATAGAGCTTGTTCAATCTTAAAGGCAAGCAGTGCCTCTCTTATTTTCCTTGAAAGGGAAAGTTCATCAGAAAGTAGAAAATTTTTCGCAACTTGCTGAGTTATTGTTGAAGCTCCTTGCGGTCTTTTTTTAACTACAAAGTTTTTAATATTATTTAAACTTGCCCTTATTATTCCTAAAGGATCAATTCCATAGTGATTGTAAAAATTTTTATCTTCAGCGGATATAAAAGCTTCTTTTATATTCTTAGGGACATCATCAATGGGAATAAATATCCTATACTCTCTTGAATATTCTTTGACCAAATATCCATTAGATGAATGAATTCTTGTCATAACATTTGGCTTATAATCTTTTAAACTGGAATAGTCAGGAAGAGTATATGAGAAGTAGAGTATAGTAATTAAGCCTAAAAATGAAAAAAGTAAGAAAGAATAAATGGCGTATCTAAGTAATTTTAATTTCCAAGACATTCTTGTATATAGCAAATAAATGTGTCCATCTTAAGACTTCAATATAGACTAGTAAATATATCGATCTAATCATAAGGGGTTTTGGGGATTTTTAAAAACAGTTGATATTTTTCGACGCAGCATATAAATATGAGAAAATAATAAGATATTAATGTAATCAAAATGATTTTATCTAAAAAAAATAAATATTCTTCTGCTTTTAGAGCGGCACACAACTTGAAAGGTTTCACTGAATGTCACAACAGCTACTTATTGATGGATCAAGATCTGATCAGACACAATTTGCCCTTATTGGGGAAAATGGATTAGATGACTTTGAATACGAGTCAAAATTAAAAAAAAACCAAAAAGGAAATATATATTTAGGCAAAGTTTCAAGAATTGAAGCTTCTCTTCAAGCTGCCTTTGTAGATATAGGAAATGAAAAAAATGCTTTTCTTGCATTTGGTGAGATTCATCCTAACTATTTCCAAATACCAATTGCAGATAGAGATGCTTTAATCGCAGCTGAATCAGAAATTGCAGAGAATCATAATAATGAAAATGAACATAAAAATTCAAATGATGATGAAAATACTGAGAGTCAAAACCTTACTGAAGCAAATGGAAATGTACTATCAAATAATGATCATGAGATAGATGGAAATGTATTAGAGAACGATGAAGACAAGGTAAATGGAAATATTAAAAAATCAAGTGAACAAAATAATATTGATGGTAAGAGTAGATCAAAAAATAAATATAAATCATCTCTTAAACATAAACTTTATAGATCTTACAAGATTCAAGAAGTAATAAAAACGGGACAATTAATTTTAGTCCAAGTTGTAAAGGAAGAAAGAGGAAACAAGGGAGCGGCATTAACTTCTTATATATCTTTAGCTGGAAAATATTCAGTCCTAATGCCCAACTCAACAAAAACTAAAGGCATATCAAGAAAAATTTCTACTTCTGATGACAGAAATAAAATTAAAAAAATTATTGACGAACTAAAGATACCCTCTGAGATGGGTCTAATTGTTAGAACAGCTGGATTAAATAAAACTAAAAATGAGATTAAAAAGGATTATACGTCGCTTCATAAGCTATGGGTCAATATAGTTAAAGAAACTGAAAAAGCTATTGCCCCGGCATTGATTCATGAGGAAGGTGACTTATTAAGAAGAATTGTGAGGGATGTATATAATAAGGAAATGAAATCAATATACGTTGAAGGCGCTGATGCTTTTAAGGAAACAAAGAAATATATGTCTCAAATTCTTCCTTTGTATTCAAAGTATGTCAAGCAATACAAAAACAAAATTCCCATTTTTACAAAATATGGGGTTGAAAAAGAAATATCAAGAATGTTTGAACCGGAAGTAAAATTAAAATCTGGCGGTTATATTGTTATTAACCCTACTGAAGCATTAGTTGCAATTGATGTTAATTCTGGAGGAGCAACTAAAGAGAGGAATATTGAAAAAACAGCATTAAAAACAAATATAGAAGCTGCAGAAGAAATAAGTAAACAAATTAAAATAAGAGATCTATCAGGTTTAATCGTAATTGACTTCATAGATATGTATGAGATGAGAAACAATAGATCTGTTGAAAAAAAAATAAGAGAGCATATTAAGAAAGACAGGGCGAGAATACAAGTTTCAAGAATAAGTCAATTTGGCCTCTTAGAAATGTCCAGACAGAGATTAAGACAAAGCTTTATTAATTGGAAATCTGATTTAACTATTGAATCATGTGCATTAAAAGCGATGTACAATATAAAAGAATTTATCAATACGAGTAAAAGTGAAAAAATTCAAGTAAGGATTAATCCTTCCGTTCTCAATTTATTAACAAAGTCATATGAAAATGAATTAGCTGAAATAAAGAAAAATAATAAAACAATCATCTCTCTTGAATCAGATGCAAATATTGAGAGTAATAAAATAGAGATCACAAAGGATGGAAAGAAAGAAAAGAAAGAAAAGAAAGAAAAGAAAGAAAAGAAAAAAATAAGCTCAGAAAAAACAAAAAAAATAGAAAATAAGACAAATATTAAAACTAGTAATATAGATTCAAATAAAAAGAAGGTATTTAAAAAAAACAAAAAAACTAAATCAGAAAATATTATAAATCCAATAAAGGAGATTAAGAATAAAAAAACTGGCTGGTGGCAATCATAAGTGAAAAAAAGAAATCTTTTCTTATTAACTATTTTTACTTATTTTATATTTATTAGCAAAGTCCTATCTATTGAAATAATTAGAGATGTAGAATTAGAAGAGTTTACAAAAAAAATTCTATCTACATTAGTAAAAAATACTGAAATTGAATATGAGGATCTTAATTACTATTTTATAAAAAGTAATGACATTAATGCCTTTGTAACTGGAGGAAATAATCTTTTTATCAACACAGAGACTCTAATAGCCGCAGATGATTATAGAGAATATGCTTCAGTATTAGCTCATGAACTTTCACATATTTTAGGTGGCCATATCTTTAGAACAAAAGAACAAATGAATAACTTGAGTGATCGAGCATTCCCAGTTTTTCTCTTAGGTATATTAGGAATCATGGGAGGTTCTGCTGATGCAGGAGTAGCTACTATGATGATTGGATCAGCTAGTGTACAAGATGGTTTTACATATTACAGTAGAAATCAAGAAGCCTCTGCTGACCAAGCTGCAATTAAATTACTTTGTAGCAATAACATTGATGGGAAATATTTTTTAAAATTTTTAAGTAGATTAAATGAACACGCATCATATGATGTTGAGAAAACTAGCTACAGATCAACTCACCCACTTATCTCTGAAAGATCTACCTGGGTTCAGTCAGCTCTAAAGCAGCATTACAATTGCAATCACCAAAGCGATGAAAAACTTCAAAATGATTTTGAGCTTGTTAAAGCAAAGCTTTTTGGATTTACACATAGTAAAAATGAAACTAATGCGGTTTATAACTTAGATGCAGATACTGATAAATATGCAACAGCCGTTTCTAGCTACTTAGCTGGTGATCACAATGATTCTATTTCAAAACTTAAAAATTTAATTATTGAAAATCCTGATAATCCATTTTTCAGAGAACTTCTTGGTGAAATATACTTTTCTAAACATGATTACAAATCTGCAATTGAACATCAAACTATTTCAATGAATCTTCTAAGTGATGACCATGATTTATATTTAATGATGATGGGAAATTATTATATAGCCAGCGAAAAAAAAGAAGATTATATGAAAAGCATTAACTATCTTAAAAAATCTCTTAGAATTAATAATAAAAATACATATTCATGGTATTTGTTGGCAAAGGCCTACGGTGAATCAGACAATTTACCATTAGCCGAATATGCAACAGCTGAACGATATTACTTGGTTGGAAATTATCAGATGGCACACCAATTTGTTGTAAAAAGTCTAAAAGATATTGAAAAAAATACCACTGAATGGTATCGAGCTAATGATTTGTTAAATATAATAAATAACATGCAAAACCAAAATTCTTAAACCATGCCTAATAAAAAAATAATAATAATAAATGGACCTAATTTAAACTTACTCGGTGAAAGAGAACCAGAAGTCTATGGAACAGAAACACTAATGGATTTAGAAAAGATGGTAAACAACTACATTACTGAATCTAATCTCAAAATTGATACGATTTTTTTCCAGTCCAATAGTGAAGGAGAATTAGTTAATTCAATACAAAATGCTGGAAAAACATTAAATGGAATTATTATAAATGCAGGAGGCTTATCTCACACTTCTGTTTCAATTCTTGATGGCTTGTTAGCCATAAAGATTCCTAAAATTGAAGTACATATATCAAATCTTTTTACTAGAGAGGAATTTAGGCACAGCTCTTATATTAGCAAAGGTGTAAACGGTATTGTATGTGGTTTTGGATTAAATGGTTATTTGCTTGCTATTGATGGAATAAATAAATTAATATAAAAATAAATTCTATGGCAAAAAAAACAATTGATAAGGCTCCTATTAAAGAGCTCAGTGAACTTCTTAAGGAGCTTGACCTTAGTGAGATCTCATATAAAGAGGGAGACTTCGCAGTATCAGTTTCTAGAGGAAGTGTCCAAACTATCTCACAAATAACCCCTACTCAAACAAATATAAAATCAGATTCTGAAAATCAAAAAGATGTAGATTATAAAAATGACCCAAGGGCCATAAAAGCTCCAATGGTCGGAACTGTCTATCTTCAACCAGAGCCTGGAGCTAATAAGTTTGTTAATGAAGGTGATCCGATTAAATCTGGCCAAACACTAGTAATCATTGAAGCAATGAAAACAATGAACCCAATTGAATCTAATCTTCAGGGAAAACTTGTTAAAGTTTTAGTTGAAAACGAACAAGCTGTTGAATTTGGTCAACCTTTAATGCTTATAGAATAAATGTTTGATAAAGTATTGATTGCTAACCGAGGAGAAATAGCGGTTAGAATAAATAGAGCTTGTCAAGAACTTGGAATATCTACTGTAGCAATCCATAGTGAAGCAGATGTTGATTCAATGCATGTTAGAATTGCAGATGAAAGTGTTTGCATAGGTCCAAATCCGGTTAACAAAAGCTATTTAAATACTCACTCCATTATTGCTGCTTGTGAAATTACTGGTGCACAAGCTGTCCACCCTGGCTATGGTTTCTTATCGGAAAACTCATCATTTGCAAAAATGTTACAAGATCACAAATTGACATTTATTGGACCAAAACATTCTCATATAGAAGCTATGGGAGATAAAATTCAGGCAAAAAAAATGATGAAGGAATTTGGCGTCCCTACTGTTCCGGGATCTGATAAAGCTATTGAAGATAAAAAAGATGCAATAAATATTTCAAAAGAAATTGGCTTTCCTGTCTTAATTAAAGCTAGTGCAGGTGGGGGCGGAAGAGGAATGAAGGTTGTAAATGATGAAAAAGAACTATCAGAATCTCTTCCCATCGTTAAACAAGAAGCTCTTTCTTTCTTTGGAAATGATGCAGTGTATATAGAAAAATTCATCGATTCACCTAGACATATTGAAGTTCAAGTAATCTGTGACACGCATGGAAATTTTATCCATCTTCATGAAAGAGATTGTTCTGTTCAAAGGAGAAATCAAAAAGTTGTTGAAGAGGCTCTTGCCCCAGGAATAGATGAAGAAAAAAAGGAAAAGTTGTTTTCAATATGCGTAAAGGCCATGCAAAACATGGGGTATCTAGGCTTAGGAACTCTTGAATTCCTATATGAAAATGGTGAATTCTACTTTATGGAAATGAATACTCGACTTCAGGTGGAGCACCCTATTACTGAGATGCTAACAAGAATAGATCTTGTCAGGGAACAAATATGCGTAGCTTCTGGCGAAAAAATTTTTACAACTCAAGAAAATGTAAGGCCTTTAGGGCATTCAATAGAGTGTAGAATAAATGCTGAAAATTCAGAAGATTTTAAGCCTTCAGCAGGCACAATAGGACTATTCCATCCTCCAGCTGGAAACGGTATAAGGTTAGATACCTTTATTTACTCTGGTTATAAGGTCCCACATTACTACGATAATCTATTAGCTAAACTGATTGCTACTGGCCGTACAAGAAATCATGCAATTAAAAGAGCTTTAAGATCTTTGAATGAGATCGTAATTGATGGAATTGAAACAAATATTGAATTACACAAAAAAATACTGTCTTCAAATGACTTTAAAAATGGTTCTGTTTCAATTAATTGGTTAGAAAATAATATCACTTCACTCTAATCAGTAGCAATCATTTACCCAAATATCATATATAGGATGTTCTATTGCTGAAATTGAAGGAAGAGTTTTTAACATCCATCCAGAAAATATTTTTTCATCTTTAGTGTTATGATAAACATTTAAATATATAGCAGTTTCAGGTTGTTTTTCCGGACTGCTTAAATAGCAATCTATAGGATAAATTCGTAATTCCCCATATTCAAAATTTTCTTTAAGTTTAATATCTAAATTGTCAACATTTGCTGTAATCTTATTTAAAACACTTAAAGAAACGTAACTTATTTTATTTTCATCAGCAGATATACTGGTGTCAGATGACTCATCATCAATTCTATTTTCTATTAAAGATTCATCAATAGAATCATAAGATGGTTCAATCTGATCTAGATTAATCAATGGGCTAAGTTGAACGTCCTCAGCTAAAATAGTTTCTACACAAGTAAAAAGGAAAGATAGAAAAATAAGAAAGTTAATCTTTTGGAGACCATTTCTCATAATCATTTTTTTTCTTTTCTACGCTATTATTAAATATAGGTTGAGGAGAATATGCCTCTGATGTTCCTGTTTGATTTGATTTGTGCTCAAGTTGCCAATCGTGTGCCTTTGCCTGTTCTGGTTTTTTAATTGATGTAAATCTTAACCAATTATTCCATTGAGGATTGACGGTCGTAGCTTCCACCTGCCCCCCATAAATCACCCATCTCTTAGTATCTTTTTTATTAGAAAAATATCTGTTTCCATACTCATCCTCACCTACTGCAATGCCGTTAAAATATGACCACACTCTTGTCCCTAACGTTTGCTTATTCCACCAAGTAAAGATCTCCATAATCATTGGTATAGCAATATGATGAATTCACATTTTTTTCAACAGATAAAGCCTTATAACAATTTCCTAACTTATTGAAATTATTAAATATTTATATAATTAATCACAATTATAATACCTTATGTGGTACATCGATAATTATTTTACACAATATGTTGACTTCATTTTTCAAATAATAAATTATTAACAATCTAGAATAAAGCTCAATTAAAAGCATTCTGGCAAGACCGGTCGAGGCCAATAATTCCAAAATTATAACCTTGTGTCCGTTCTGTGGACTGAAAAAAGATGAATATTTCTAAGGATATAATACATGAAAATAAATAGAGAATTTACTAAGAACTCACAATCACCATATGAAAACATAAAATTTAAAAAAGCTTCAACTGAAATACTAAACCCTGACGGCTCACTAGTTTTTAAACTAGAAGATTTTGATGTGCCTGAAGGATGGAGCCAAGTTGCAAGCGATATTCTTTCGCAAAAATATTTCAGAAAAGCAGGTGTTCCTAACAAAATTAAAAGAACAGAAGAAAGAAACGTGCCTTCATGGCTATCGCCTAGAATAGCAGATGAAGAATCTGAAGATTTATCGTTTTCTTCTGAAAAAAATTCTCAACAAATTTTTGATAGACTAGCTGGAGCATGGACTTACTGGGGATGGAAAGGAAATTATTTTTCTTCTGAAGATGATGCTAAGGCATTTTTTGATGAGGTTAGATACATGCTTGCAATGCAGATGGTAGCACCCAATAGTCCTCAGTGGTTTAACACAGGACTACATTGGGCTTATGGAATTGACGGTCCTTCTCAAGGGCATTTTTATGTAGATCATGAAAATTCTAAATTAACTAGATCCTCAAGTTCTTATGAAAGACCTCAACCTCATGCATGTTTTATCCAGAGTATTGATGATGATCTTGTAAATGATGGTGGGATAATGGATCTATGGGTAAGAGAAGCAAGATTATTCAAATATGGATCTGGAACAGGAACAAACTTCTCGAATTTACGAGGCTCAACTGAAGGACTCTCAGGTGGAGGAAAATCATCAGGATTAATGAGTTTCTTAAAGATAGGTGATCGTGCTGCAGGTGCTATAAAATCTGGAGGAACTACAAGAAGAGCTGCTAAGATGGTGGTTGTTGATATTGATCATCCAGATATTGAAGAGTTTATTAAATGGAAAGTAACTGAAGAACAAAAAGTAGCTGCGTTAGTAGCCGGTTCAAAAATCTGCGCTAAACATTTAAAAAAAATTATGAACGCATGTCATAACTGTGAAGCTGATGGCGAAAGTTGCTTTGACCCTAGTAAAAATCCAGCCTTAAAGAGAGAAATAATAGAAGCTAGAAAAAATGAAGTATCTGAAAATTATATCCAACGTGTCATACACTTTGCAAAACAAGGCTATAAATCAATAGAGTTTGATACATATAACACTGATTGGGACTCTGAAGCATATGTAACTGTCTCAGGCCAGAATTCCAATAACTCAATCCGTGTAACAGATGATTTTATCAATGCTGTAATTGAAGATAAAGATTGGAATCTTATCAATAGAACTAATAATTCAATAAATAAAACTATTAAGGCTAAAGATCTTTGGGATCAAGTTGGATACTCCGCTTGGTCATGCGCTGATCCAGGAATTCAATTCCATACAACCATTAATGACTGGCATACCTGTCCAGAAAGCGGTGAAATTAGAGCTTCAAACCCTTGTTCTGAATATATGTTCCTTGATAACACTGCATGTAATCTTGCCTCGTTAAATCTGATAACTTTTATGAATGAAGATAAATGTCTAGATACTAGTTTATTTAAACATGCAGTTAGAATATGGACACTGATACTTGAAATCTCAGTAATGATGGCTCAATTTCCTTCTAAGGAAATTGCTAAGCTTTCATACGAATATAGAACCCTAGGACTAGGCTATGCAAATCTTGGTGGCTATCTAATGTCTAAAGGGATATCTTACGATAGCGATGAAGGTCGATCAAACTGTGCGGCAATCACTTCTTTAATGACTGGCACATCATATGCAACATCAGCTGAAATAGCATCGCAACAAGGTCCATTTCCAGGGTATCAACAGAATTCTAAGAGTATGCTGAGGGTTATAAGAAATCACAGGCGGGCTGCTTATGGATTCAAAGATGATTATGAGGAACTTCATGTTAACCCTGTTCCATTTGCTATAAATGACTTACGCGATACTAACCTAGGAATCGAAGCTCAGAAAATTTGGGATGAAGCATATCAACAAGGACAAAAGTATGGCTACAGAAATGCACAAACAACAGTAATAGCACCTACTGGAACAATAGGACTGGTAATGGATTGTGATACAACAGGAATTGAACCCGATTTTGCAATGGTTAAATTCAAGAAATTAGCAGGAGGAGGTTACTTCAAAATTATTAATAGAACAGTACCGACAGCTTTAGAGCAACTTCAATATACTGAAAATGAAGTTTCTGAGATTATAAATTATGCTGTTGGTCACGGAACATTAAAAGAAGCTCCAAATATCAATCATGAAACATTAAGAGAAAAAGGTTTTAGCGATGTAGAGCTTAATCTACTAGAGCAAAATCTTAAAAATGTTTTTGATATAAGATTTTCATTTAATGAATTTACCCTTGGTAGGGATTTTTGCTTAGAAAATTTAAAACTAAATGAAGAACAATTATCTGACATGAATTTCAATATGCTTGCAGCTCTTGGCTTCTCAAGCGATGAGATTGAAGAAGCAAATATATTCTGTTGTGGGACAATGACTCTTGAAGGATCTCCTCATGTTCAAGATAGTCATTTAAGTGTATTTGATTGTGCTAACCCTTGTGGAAGAATTGGAAAAAGATATCTTTCAGTAGAAAGTCACATAAGAATGATGGCTGCAGCTCAACCGTTTATTTCTGGAGCTATTTCTAAAACTATAAACATGCCTAGTGATGCAAATGTTGAAGATTGTATGGAGGCTTATTTACTGTCATGGAAACTTGGAACAAAAGCAAATGCACTTTATAGAGATGGTTCAAAGTTAAGCCAGCCTCTGGCCTCAAAACTTGTTGAAGATGAAAATATAGAAGAAGATATTTTGACTGAACAACCTTCTCCTGCTGAAAAAACTATCGCGGTGGCTCAAGAAGCAGCCCATTCAATAGTATATGGCTCAAGAAACAAAGTCCCAGACAGACGTAAAGGATATATACAAAAAGCTATTGTGGGTGGTCATAAAGTTTATCTACACACAGGTGAATATGAAGATGGAAGCTTGGGTGAGATATTTATTGATATGCATAAAGAAGGGGCTTTTCTAAGAAGCTTAATGAACAATTTTGCAATAGCTATCTCTATAGGGCTTCAATATGGAGTGCCGCTTGAAGAATACGTAGAAGCTTATACATTTACTAGATTTGACCCTGCTGGAGTCGTTCAAGGAAATAATAGAATTAAAAATGCAACATCAATTCTTGATTATGTATTTAGAGAATTAGCTGTGTCATACCTGGGAAGAAATGACCTTGCTCATGCAGACAATACTGATGTTGACTTTTCTCTTGGCACTGGAGCAGAGGAAGGCACTCTAAAAACTAATGAAATTCCTTGGAAACTAGTTAAAAAAATGTCTAGCCAAGGTTATTTGAGAGGGCAGGAAAATTTAATGGTTATTAACTCTGATAGCGCTACGGCTCAGTATAGTTCTCCAGATCCAGAATTGAGTACCAGTGCTGCCGCCGTAAGTAGTAATGTTTCTGATCAACCGTTAAATAGAGTGCAAGCAGCTAAAATGATGGGATATGAAGGAGATGCATGTCCTGAATGTTCATCTTTTACTCTTGTTAGAAATGGTACTTGTTTGAAGTGTGACACTTGTGGAGGAACTACTGGTTGCTCTTAATCTTCTTCTTTAGGTTCGACAGTTAAAATATTTAAATCTTTGAGATTAGATTCTGGCACATAAGCAGGCGCATTCATCATTAGGTCTTGAGCCTGTTGATTCATAGGAAAAAGTATTACTTCTCTAATATTTTTTTCTTCTGCTAAAAGCATAACAATTCGATCAATTCCCGGTGCTATACCCCCATGTGGAGGGACACCGTATTTGAATGCATTTACCATTCCACCAAATTTCTCCATTACGTAATCTTTTGAGTGCCCTGCTATTTCAAATGCCTTGAACATCACATCAGGTAAGTGGTTTCTTATTGCACCTGATGATAATTCTATTCCATTGCATACAATATCATACTGGTGCCCAAGAATTTCCAATGGATCATTATTATTTAAAGATTCTATCCCTCCTTGTGGCATTGAAAAGGGATTATGACTAAAATCAATTTTTCCACTATCATGGTTAATTTCGTACATAGGAAAATCAACGATCCAACAGAATTTAAAAACTTCTTTTTCTACAATGTCTAATTCTTCAGCTATTCTATTTCTAGCAAATGAAGCTAATTCATAAGCAATTTTTTTATCTGCACATGAAAAAAAGATTGAATCCCCATGTTTAACTTTTCCTTTTTTGCAAATTCTTTCAATGACATTATCCGGAATAAATTTGGCAATTGGTCCCTTCCCTTTCAACTTACCATCATCCTCTTCCAGTATAATGTAGCCCAATCCAGGAGCATTCATTTCTTTTCTCGCCCAGTCATTTAATGAGTCAAAGAAACTCCTAGGTTTTTTAGTGCTTCCTGGAGCAGGAATACCTATGACTTTGCCACCATTTGATATCACTTTCTTAAAGGCATCAAATTTAACTTCATCTAAATTGAACTCATCAGTTAAATCACATAGTTCTATTGGATTTCTTAGATCAGGTTTATCAGTTCCATATCTCTGCATTGACTCCTTATATGTAAGTCTTTGAAAAGGAGCTTCAGAAATTTGATATTTAGAAAACTTTTTAAAAACATTATATAAGACAGGTTCAATTGCATTAAATACATCTTCCTGTTCAACAAAAGACATTTCCATATCTAATTGATAAAACTCTCCTGGGCTTCTATCTGCTCTTGCATCTTCATCCCTAAAACAAGGCGCAATTTGGAAATATTTATCGAATCCGCCAGCCATAATAAGCTGTTTAAATTGTTGGGGTGCTTGAGGAAGGGCATAAAATTTTCCTGGATGCAATCTACTGGGTACAAGATAGTCTCTTGCACCTTCAGGACTTGAAGCTGTTAGTATAGGTGTTTGCATTTCAAGAAAACCTAAATCAGTCATTTGCTCTCGGATATAAGAAATTATTGATGATCTTAAAATAAGATTCTTATGTAATTCTTCTCTTCTAATGTCTAAAAATCTATATTTTAACCTTATCTCCTCTGGATAATCCTGACCACCAAAAACTGGCATTGGTAACTCTTCTGCCATAGATAAAATCTCAAGTTGCTCTATAGAAACTTCAATTTTTCCTGTTTCTAATGATAAATTTATTGTTTCTTTATCTCTTTCTAATACCGTTCCAGATATTTTGATTACTGACTCTGAACGTAAACTATCAATAATTGTTAGAAGCTTTTCATTAGTTTTATCAACCACACATTGAGTAACGCCATAGTGGTCTCTTAAATCAACAAATAAAAGATTGCCATGATCTCTCTTTCTATGAATCCAACCAGAAATTGATACATTATCACCAGCATCTGATTCTTTCAGTTGATTGCAAAGATGTGTTCTATATTTATTCATTTTATAACCAATATGTTCATATATAGTTGGATTTATGGAAATAGTCCAAGATAATAAATCTTTAAAAACTTTATGTAAAAATTTAAAAAAACAGAAAATAATCTATTTAGATACTGAATTTCTAAGAGATCGAACCTACTGGCCTTTATTATGTACTATACAGATTAGAACACAAAGAAAGTCATATTTGATAGATATGATATCAAACAATGAAATGGACTTTGGACAATTTAAAGATATTTTAAAAAATAAAAAAATATTGAAAGTAATCCACTCAGCAAGGCAAGATGTTGAGGTTATCCTCTATAAATTTAATTTAATTATATGGCCAATATTTGACACTCAATTAGCCTACGGATTGGTATCAAGTGAAAATAGTATTGGCTACACTAATCTTGTTGAAAAACTATTTAAGATAAAGCTATCTAAGAAATATCAACAATCTAATTGGAGTCTAAGGCCTCTTTCTGAATCTCAAATAAAGTATGCAAAAAATGATGTAAAATTTCTCCCAAAGATTCATAAGATAATTTTAAAAGAAATTAAAAGAAAAAGAAAAACAAGTAGATTAAACCTAGAGACCAATAAATTAAAAGAATTGAAAAATATCTTTGATGTAAAAAATGCATATAAAAGAAATAAATCTAAAAAACTTTCAGCAAAAGAATTAAAGCTATTGAAATCTATTTCAGAGTGGAGAGAAGAAAAGGCTCAGAAAATAAATATCCCTAGAAACTGGGTTATATCAGATAAAATAATGATGCGGGCTATAAAGAAAAAAAAATTAAAGCTGACAACAAAAGATAACAAAAATAGAAATTTTAATTCTAAAATTGACGATTTCAACAAATTTCTAAAAATTAAAAAACTTATTTAAAAATGGAACACTGATCTTGGCTTTATTTTCTAGAGACAGATTATCTATTTTTTTTAAAAAGTTAAAAATTGCACTATAATCTCTTTCAATTCTCTTGATAATAAAAGCTATAACTTGTGGGTCTATGTTGATTTGCTGATCCTTAAAAAATTTAATAATTAAAGCACTAACAAGGTTATCATCTGGAGAGTAAATTGTTGCAGACGAAAAAGAGTTAAATCTTGATTCTAGATCCTTTAGATTTATTTTTTTGAATTTATCTTTATTTAATGTAATTAAAATACTTTTTCTATTATTAAATGTTTGATTATAGATATGAAAGAAATCTTCTTCGTCGTTTTCAGATAAATTATGGAAATTATCTAACACAAAATTTTCTTTTGTATCTATACTAGATAACAATAAGTTATCTTCTAAATTATAAATATTGGCCTTAGAATTTTCTTTCCAAATATTTGCAAGATGAGACTTGCCTGATTTTTCTGGACCAAATATAACAACTGCACCATTAAACCAATTTGGCCACAATTTGACTAATTCTGAAGCTTCTAGATTATTATCGCTAACATAAAAATCTTCTGACTTAAAATTCTTAATACTCATCAAATCAAAAATTAACTGACCCATTATGTTTTTTAATTATAATTTAGCCATTGTTTTATATAAAATAATAATGAAGTTACCGTTGTTGCAATAACTGAATACATCACGAAATCTATTAAATAATTAAACATATAAACTGAATCAAATATTCCAACATTATTAACTAATACTAAGATAATAAGTGTAAATTGTAGAAAAGTATTAATCTTGCTAATTCTTATTGGGTTAATATCTAATTTTTGATTCATTGCAAAAGATAAACAAAATGCACCCATGATTATAATATCTCTAGAAATAACAATTATAATCACGAAAATAGGCAAAAGATTTTGGGTCCCAATCAACATATAAGCAGAAATAATAAAAGCTTTATCAGCAATTGAATCAAGATATGAGCCTATTTCACTTTGTGCATTAAAGACTCTTGCAATAAATCCATCTAGAAAATCACTAATGGCAATAATTAATGTTGTAATAAGCGCATATAAAAAATAATCAAATAAAATTAACCATGCTACAAGTGGAATCAATATTATTCTTAAAATTGATAATATATTTGGAATCTTTTTAATCATCTAAAATCTGAATTTTATAATGCTCTCCAAGGTTAACAGGTAAAATATTGTTTTGAGACAATACAAGTTCAAACTTATTGTTTTCACCATGGAATTCTATAATTCCTTCTAAACTATTTAAATCAAATGACAAAATATAATAGTTTGAAATTGATTCAACTTTTTCAAGGATAGATTTTAAAGAAACCCATTCATGGATGGACTCAAAATTAAATTTAAATTTATATTGCAATTTATCATTTTCTTGCGATGTAGCTTCTACCCAATTAACCAATATCTGCTCTTTTAGATTATTTATTATTGAAACAAATAAATCATTTTTATAAAGATTGTATTCTTCAGTGTAAGTTGATCTTAAAATTGTATTTTTATTATTCACTATTATCTTTGCAATAATATTAAATTCTATATCGCCATTCGAGACTAATCTTGGTTCACACCATATAAATACCGTGTTGGAGGAATCTTCTGATAGATTAGGATGGTCAAAATTTCCACTTAAAAATGAATCTAATGCTATGTTTTTATGCTGATTATTATTAAATGTATTTATATTTAAATATAGAGTGTCATCTTTATTTACAGATTCTTTCCATTTAGTGTTCCAAATATTATTTAAAATGAAAAAACTATCTTGCTTAGCAAGGATTGTAAAAACTTTGATTTCTTTTGATTTGACTTCTGAAAATGTTAAGAATCTAGAACTATAGTATTCTCGGATCTTATAAGGGTTGAAATTTATATTGAATATAGCCTTGTAATATTTTTCTGTAATATTTTCATCAACAAACTCAATGCTTTCAACCAGGTAGGAATATTCTCCTTCCTCCATTTCACTTAAAAAAAAATCATAATCATTAGGCGATAATAGCTTTTCTGATAATTCCACTAGCGCCTTAGACTGAGCTTTTTCAATAGCTAGATTTCTTATATCTTTATCATTATCAAATTCTAGTTTTATCTCTATGCCCTTGATGCTAAAATATGAACTAGCATAAGTATTACCAAAAAATAAAATATACACAGAAACATGTAATAGTATTTTCATTAACTTAGCTATTCTATGATTATTCATATATATAATTAACAAATGGAAAAATTCTCATATTCAAATTCAGGTGTAAGTATAAATAAAGGTAATAAGTTTGTATCTCAAATTAAAAAATTAATACAAAAAGACAAACATTTAAAAAAATCAAATATTGGTGGATTTTCTGGTCAATTCTCACTCGATCCAAAAATAAAAAAACCAATTCTTGTTGGCGCTACTGATGGAGTAGGAACAAAAATAGAAATAGCTAACATGATGAATAACCACAGAACAATAGGTATTGATTTAGTGGCTATGTGTGTCAATGATCTAATCGTTGATCAAGCAAAGCCACTTTTTTTTCTCGATTATATAGCAACAGGAAAACTTGACTTGGCAAAAGGCACTCAAATCATAAAAGGTATTATTGAAGGATGTAAAAAATCGAATTGCTCTCTTTTGGGTGGTGAAACTGCTGAGCATCCAGGTGTTGATGCAAATAATAAATATGATCTTGCTGGTTTTTGTGTTGGAGTAAAAAGTGGATTAAAAAATATCAAGCCCAGATTAAAAACAAATGATCTCATTATTGGCATACAATCATCAGGACTGCATTCAAATGGATTTTCTCTCGTAAGAAAAATAATTAAAGAAAAAAAAGTCAATCTTAATAAAAAGATAGATAAAAGTAAAACTATCGGTCAACTTTTACTTCAACCAACAAAAATTTATGTTGATCCTATACTTGAATTATTTTCAAAAAAATTAATCAAAACATGTGCGCATATAACTGGCGGCGGTGTAACAGATAATCTACCAAGGTCATTAGCAAGTAATGTTAAAGCTGAAATAGATCTAAATAAATGGAATGTGCCAAAAATATTTAAATGGATTCAAAGCTATGGAGTAACCCAATCTGAAATGTTAAGAACATTTAATTGCGGGTATGGAATGGTTGTGATCATAGAAAAATCAAAGCTTAAAAAATTTGAAAATATTATGAAGAAATACAAATTGAAATATGACCAAATTGGAATCCTTATAAATTCAAGAAAATCAAGGAAAAGAATTAAATTTATTGGTAAATTAAATTTTAATGACTAAGTATCCAATTGGTGTATTTATATCAGGACGTGGTTCAAATCTAAAATCTATTATCAATGCATGTAGTGAATTAAGTTTTCCAGGTAAAATAAGTATTATATTTTCCGATAACCCTGATGCTAAAGGCATAGAATTAGCATATGAAAATAATATTGATGCTATTTCGTTGGATGTTAATGATTTTAAAGATAAAAATGACTTTGAAGAAGAGATTTTAAAATTAATTGAACCTTATAATCTCAAACTAGTTTGTTTAGCTGGGTATATGAAAATATTATCAAAAAGATTTATTGATAAATTTCCAGGAAAAATAATAAATATTCATCCTTCCTTACTCCCAAAATATAAAGGTCTTGATACTCACCGTCGCGCCATAGAAAACAAGGATTCTGTTTCTGGGTGTACTGTCCATTATGTAAATGAAAATTTAGATGATGGAGAAATAGTTGTACAGAAAGAAGTAAAGATTGATAGTAACGATACAGAGCTTACACTTGCTGATAAAGTTCTAAAAGAAGAACATTTAATATATCCTGAGGCGATTAAGCTATTGCTTAAGAAATGATATCTTCATCAGAAAAAAAGTGATTAATTTCGATCGCAGCATTTTCAGAGCTATCTGACCCATGAACAGAGTTTTTTTCTAAAGAGAGGGCAAACTTTTTTCTGATTGTACCTTCAGCCGCTTCGTCAGGATTAGTTGCTCCCATTACCTCTCTATTTCTGTAAATTGCGTTTTCACCTTCAAGAACCTGAACCACAATAGGCCCTGAACACATGAAATCACATAAGCTCTGAAAAAAAGGTTTATCTGAGTGAATGCCATAAAATGCTGCCGCTTTTTCTTGATCAAGTTTAATTCTCTTCGAAGCAACGATTCTTAATCCCGCCTCTTCAAGCATAGCAGTAATTTCACCAATTTTATTTCTTTCTACTGCATCAGGCTTAATAATTGAAAAAGTTCTCTCCATTGTCATTTTTTTTATTTTCCTTCGTAATATTTGGATACTAATCGATTTAATAACTTAACCCCAAAAGCCGTTGCACCTTTTGGAGAAGTGGGCATTGGTTTTTTTGTCCAAGTTGTACCTGCAATGTCTAGATGAGCCCAAGGAACTTTATTTACAAAACGTTGGAGAAACTGAGCTGCTGTAATTGATCCTGGCCCTCTTCCATTCGTTATGTTTTGCATATCTGCTATAGGGGAATTAAGCATTTTGTCATAACGATCATTTAGAGGAAGTCTCCACAATTTTTCATCTTCGATCTCTCCTGCTTCAGTCAATTGCTTACTTAATTTATCGTTATTGGAAAATAAACCTGCATATTCATCTCCAAGAGCGACTATTATAGCTCCTGTCAAAGTAGCAAGATCAATTATAGCTTCAGGCTTGTACTGCTCTTGGGTATACCAAAGAGCATCTGCTAAAACAAGTCTACCTTCAGCGTCAGTATTTAAAACCTCGATTGTTTGACCTGAATAAGATTTTACAACATCACTTGGTCTTTGTGCATTGCTTCCAATATGATTTTCAACTAGGCCAACTACACCAACAGCATTAACCTTTGCTTTTCTGCCTGCTAGCGCTTTCATTAAACCAATAACAACTGCTGATCCTCCCATATCATATTTCATTTCCTCCATCCCATTTGAAGGTTTTAAAGAAACCCCGCCAGTATCAAATGAAACACCTTTCCCTACAAAGGCTATTGGTTTCTTTTTTTTATTTCTAGAGCCATTCCACTTCATTACCACTAACTGTGACTCATGAATACTACCTTGGCCAACTCCCAATAGAGATCCCATCCCAAGTTTTTTCATTTCTTTTTCACCTAGAATTTTAACTTCTACTCCTAAAGATTCTAATGATTTGGCATTTTCAGCTATTTTTGGAGGTGTCATAAAGTTAGGAGGTTCAGTTACAAGATCACGAGTTAATTTAACACCATCTGAGATTGCATCTATTTTTTCTGAATTTTTTAAAATTCTGCTGTATTGAGCAGAATGAATTTTTATTTTTTTCCTATTCTTATTTTTAGAATCTTTTTTAGTGTGATATTTATTAAATTCATAAGAGGATAGTTTAATGCCTAGAACCAGCTCTCCAACAGAACTCATAAAACTAACTTTTGAAGAAGTAATACCATCAGGATAGATGATAATTTTTTCTTCCTTGTAGAATTTAATAATAGATTGAATATGACCTCCAAGAATCTGAAAGTCTCTAACTGAATATTCCTTATATTTCTTTAATTTAAATATATATAATTTAGTAAGTTTAAGATTCTCGGGTTGATGAATTATTGTATAGTCATAATGTTTGGAATTTCTGCTTTGAAAGGATTGGTCTCCTTTAATTATCTGAGATATATGTTTTTTTGATAGCTGATCTAGTTTTTTTGCAAAACCAATCAAACGACAGTTCTGATCGCAAAAAACAACTCCTGCATGGTCTTTTTCCTGTCGAAGATTGTTAAATTGAATATCCATAGTATTATGTACCTTTAGCAAAATGTTGATATAAATGAATAAATGTCAAGGTTAACAATATACGTAATTAAAGAAATTTCATCAAGCTTTCTGTTTGCTCTGATATTATTGACAGGAATAGTCTGGTTAGGTCAAGGTCTCCGGCATCTGGATCTTCTCACTACTGACAATGTTGACATATCATCCTATTTTTCATATGTAATTCTACTCTTGCCAAAGATTCTTCAACTAACTATTCCTATTTCTTTGTTTATTTCCATTCTATTTAACCTAAATAGACTTAAAAGTGATAGTGAGTTAGTAGTGTTTTGGGCTGCAGGTAAATCTAATAACAATATATTACTAAAACCTATTCTAGCTTTTACCTCTTTTGTTTTTATATTTATGGTTCTTCTAAGTGTGTATATTACACCTTATTCATTAAACGAAATTCGCCATAAAATAAGTGATATAAGATCATCAGGAATTCACTCTGGCATATTAAAAGAAAGAAAGTTCATCTCACCAATCGATACTCTTACAATATTTTTACAAGAAATAAATGGTAACCAAATATCAGGGCTACTAATTCATGACCTAAAAAATCCAAATAAACCGAGCACTTATATTGCAAAAAATGGTGAGCTGATAATTGAAAAAAATAAAAAATTCTTAAGGTTATATAATGGAAATATTCAAATACTCGATAAAGATAATAAGAAAATATCAGAAATTTCTTTCGAAACCTATGATCTAAACTTAGCTAGCTACACAAAAAAAGACAATGCTTATATCTATCCAGATGAATTAACAACATCAACTATAATTAAAAAAATAAAAAGCAATGAATTTAATAATGAGCAATTTGCTGAACTAAATAATAGATTTATAAATCCTTTTTATATTTTTGCTCTTTCTCTATTGCCATTGTTAATATTCAGTATTTCAAAAACACCTGATAAAAATTGGTTAATCCCTATAGTTATTGTCTCTGTTTGTGGTCTGTTAATAAAAATAATAGAAATAACTTTATCCAATTTTTTAATTGATAATAATTACATGTATATACTTAACTACTGCGTGCCTCTAATGATTATCACTTTGATTTTGCTTATCATCTATAAAGAGGAATACAACAAAAAAAGGATTGGTAATGTTCTCTAAAATTAATTTATATTTATTTAAAAATTTCTTTTATTCATTTTTAATCACTTTTACACTCTTCGCCGTTCTAGTATTTATAGGTGATTTTATAGAGCAATTTAGAAAAGCAACAAATAAAGATGTTCCATTAAAAATTATTTTTCAATTAAGCTCTTATAATTTTCTTAGTCTAACTATGTACACTCTTCCGATCTGTTCTTTCTTTTCTTCTCTTTTTTCTTTCTTATATCTAATAAGGAAATCAGAGTTAATTGTTGTATCTTCATCTGGATTATCAATTAAATCTATATTGCTCTCACCAATTATATTACATTTATTAATAGGATTCTTTTTTATAACTTCATTAAATCCTCTGATGGCAGTATTTGATGATAAATATAGTGAACTAGAATATGAATATATAAACAGAGTAGATAAATTTGCTTCAATTACAAAAAATGGAATCTGGCTAAAACAATTTAACAATCAAAATAATTTATCTAGCGTATTATTTGCAAAAAATATAAAAGAAGAAGGTAGGTCTCTCTCCGAGTTTATGATTCTTGAATATGATGAGAATGGCTCATTTCAAGGTAGATTAGATGGAAGTTCGGCAAAATTATATGATGGACACTGGAGTATGACTGATGTTCAAATATCACCAAAATTTGATGATCCATATTTTGAGAAAGTTTTTCATTATAAAACTAACATACAAATAGAAGATATCTCTGATAGCCTTTCATCACCGTTAAGTATATCAATTTGGAGAATTGGAAAGTTTATTCATTTTCTGGAAAATCTTGGCTATTCAGCAATCGATTTTAAACTACACTACTACGGCCTTGCTACATTGCCTTTCTTTTTAATGTGCCTAGTTATTCTATCAGCAAGCATAACAAATAATTTAAAGCAAAATGACAAAATATTTATGACGCTTATAACCTCTTTTATATTGATTTTTCTAGTATATTTTATATCAAACCTTTTAGAAGCGTTAGGATCTTCAGCTCAAATTAACCCAATAGTTGCTAAAGCCTCTGTGCCAATAATTATAATGCTTCTATCTTTTTTTATTTTCAAATACCCTAAAATAATAGGAAGATAATCTATGAAAACTTTATTGAAAACAAAAAATTTCTATTTTGTATTCTATATCTTCATTGTTCTAGTTATCTTTATTAGTAATAATTTAAAGGCTGAACAGGAAATTAAGATTATTGCAAATGAAGTATTTATTAATCAAGAAAAAGAAATAATTGAAGCGCAAGGAGACGTTTTAATTATAGGTAAAAAAATAAAATCAAAATCTGATTCTGTAATTTACAACAAGAATAGTGGTGAAATTGATGCAAACGGAAATGTGAGCGTTCTAGATGAATTTGGTAATCATTATTTTTTTGAAAATCTAAAAACTAACGATGATTTTACATCATTAGATGCAACAAATATTAAAATGAGACTTAAAGATGATTCTAGAATAGTTGGAAGAAAAATTATTAAAGATGAAAGTTTAAATATAATTTCTGATGCTGAATATACCCCATGTCTGAAAGAAAATTACCTAATTGAAAACTGTCCTGGCTGGAAACTAAAGGCTGGTAAAGTTTTTCATAACTTGGATACAAAAACTATTCACTATGATCATGCTAGAATACATATTTTTAATTTGCCAGTATTTTATCTTCCTTATTTTGCTCATCCAGATCCAAGCGTAAATAAAAGAACAGGTTTTCTAATGCCCACTATAAAAAGTGATGACCAGTTGGGAGACACTATTTCCTTGCCTTTCTTTTACAATATTTCTAGCAATAAGGATCTAACTATCACTCCAAATTTCCAAGGTAATGAGAATAATTTTTATGAGTTGGATTATAGACACTTGAATAAATTTGGTCATCTAAATATAAACTCAAGCATAAATGATAATGACGACAATCTTGGATCAAGAAACCACTTCTTTGCAGATGCAGATATTAATAATAAATATGGAACACTAAAAAGTTATATTCAAACAAGCAATAATGACACTTACATGCGTAAAATGAAAATTAATGACTTAACTGTATTAAAGTCCGGTATTGATTTTGAAAGATCTTATAATAACACAAATTTATCAATAGAATCAAATGCCTATAAGCATCTGACTAGACAAGACTCAGAGCAGTGGGAGTACCTATACCCTCTATTGAAATATGACATTAATAGCATTGAAGATGAAGACTTTGGAGGAAGAGTATCTTTAAATAATATTTTTAGGAATTATAAGGGGCTTGACAACTCGTACTCGTCTCTATTTTCTTCTCAATTAAACTGGACAAAAGTAGATGTAAACTCAAGCTCAGGAATTATTTTTGATAATCATTTAAACTTTAAAATTGTTTCTTCGTCTATCGATTATAAAGATAGCACTAAAGATGAGGAGAAATTGATATTTTATCCTCAGATGGGATCTAAGATTTCATTACCTTTAATTAAAACTAATATTAAAAATTCTCAAACTCTTACTCCTATAATCATGCCTATACTTGCTCCATATAATAACTACACAAATGCTCAAGCTGTAAATAATAGTAATATTTTTTCATTTAATAGAGCTTCAGGTTTAGATGAATGGGAAAGCGGTCCAAGGATTAACTATGGAGTAGAATGGTATATAGACTTCAAAAATGATATAGATGTAAAATTAACATTAGGACAATCAGCAAAAATAAATAAAAATAAATCTGATAAATCAGAAGAAATATCTGATTATATTCTTACAACAAGAATGAATTTAGATTCAGATAAATACATAGATCATTCTATTGCTTTAAATAGAAATAATGTTGATATTAAAGAATCAAATACAAATGCTTATTTTAATTATAAAAATTTTCAATTTGCAATTGATCATAACTACACCTCTAGTAAATACTCTACTGGCGCCGAGCAAATAAGGATAGGAGGAAATATTGAGCTTGTTAATGATTTTTCTTTCAATTTTACGGGCACTAGAAATTTAAATACAAATAACAATATTGGATATCAATATGGAATCTTATATGAGAATGATTGCCTGGGCATAGATTTCAATTACTATAGAGATCTGACAGAAGATAGGGATATTTCAATAAGTGATGGTCTAAGTTTAACAATAGTTCTGAAGCCATTTGGGTCAACAAAAGCTTATGGCAACAAGAAGGTATTTGGACCTCAAGTTTAAAATTATGTTTAAATTAATTACTAAATTTCTAATAGCTCTTACTACATTTATTTTCTTTATAAATTTTAGCTATGCGAATAATCAAAATAAAATTGCTATATTAGTAAATGATAGCGTTATTTCGGATTATGATATTGAACAAAGAGTTAAGATATTTGCAATCGTAAACCAGGTACAACTTACACCCGAAAATAATAGTATAATTGCAAATCAAGTAGTAGATCAACTAATTGATGGTATTCTGAAAAATGAGAAGATAGTTGAATTAAACATTAACGTTGAAAACAATGAAATGGAAAGTTACGAGACTACTTATTTTAAAAATAGGAATCTAAAAAAAGAAGATATATTTAAATTGATGTCTCTTAATGGCGTTAGTGAAGACAAATTTTATGAAATGATATATTTAGAACTTACATGGAAAAAACTTATAGCGAGGATGTTTTATAGAACAGCATCAGTATCAGAACTAGAAATTGATGAATTAATCAAAAATGATCCTAGTTTACCGAGAGAATTTGCTGAAAGAATTGTGTTAGATAATCAATTAGCGCTAAAAAGTAGTAAAATGTTAAGAGACCTAAGGTCAGAAGCTACAATTGAATACAAGCAATAATGAAAGCTAAGAAATCTCTTGGACAAAATTTTATTCATGATGAAAACTTTTTAAAAAAGTTGGATAATGAGATATTATCTAACTCAAAAAAGTTTATAATTGAAATTGGACCTGGGAAAGGTGCATTAACCAAATATTTAACGAGAAAAAAATATAAAAAGATATTTCTTATTGAAAAAGATAGAGATCTTATTGAGCAACTAAATAAGCAAAATATAAACAACAAAAATGTTTTTATTAAAAATGAGGATGCTTTAAAGTTTGATTTGTTGAATTTAAATCTGGAGTCAAACTCAATAATTGTAGGCAATCTTCCATTTAATGTTTCAGCTCAACTCCTTATAAAATGGATAAAATTAAAGGAATGGCCACCTTTCTTTGAAAAAATGTACCTCATGTTTCAAAAAGAATTGGGTGAAAGAATAATTTCAAACGAAAATTCTAAATCGTACGGAAGAATATCTGTTATGGCGCAATCTAGGTGCAGTGTAAAAAAAATATTTATTGCGCCATCAGGAATCTTTACCCCTAAACCTAAAGTTGACGGAATAGTTCTTGAATTTACTCCAGTTCATAAAAACGTAAATATAGATAAGCTAGAAATTATTCTAAGAAAAGCATTTCAACAAAGGAGAAAAAAAATTAAATCCAGTTTAAAAGAATATAAAAAGATTTTGGAAAAGAATAAATTTGATCTTGACTTGAGGGCCGAAAATCTAACAGTTAATGATTATTGTAATATCTCTAATCTAATTTAAAAGAATTTAATTTCTTTCATTGTTTATAATTTTAATTATTTCTTTTGTACATTCATCTAAATTTTTATTAAGAACAATATATTTATATTCATCCTTATGACTCAGCTCTGTTTCATATTCTAACATTCTCTGTTGTACTGTTTCGATGTCATCACCTGAATCATTTTGACGCATTACAAGCCTTTCTTGAATTGATTCTTTGGAAGGAGGTATGATAAAAATAGTTACAATTCTAGGATAATTAGACTTTATTATTTGTTGAGCGCCTTGCCAGTCAATATCAAATAAAACATCATAGCTACGCAATATATGACTATCTACATGTGATCGGACTGAACCATAATAATTACCAAAAACTTTTGCATATTCTAAAAACTCATTTCCATCTATCATCTTTTCAAATTTTTCGACATCTACAAAATAATAATCATGACCATTAATTTCATTATCTCGCGACTTTCTAGTTGTAGTAGAAATAGAGAGCTTAATGTTAGAATCTAATTTTAATAGATTTTTACAAATAGAGGTTTTGCCAGCTCCAGATGGCGATGAAATAATGATTATTAATGGTTTATTCTTGTTTCTATTATCCATTAAACTTAGAAAATATTAGTGATACATTTGTACCACCAAAACCAAAAGAATTCGACAATACATTATTAACATTCATTTCTAAAGGTTGATTTTGGATAAAATTGATATTTGAAACAGGTACGGGATAATCTAAATTAATAGTATATGGCAAGATACCTTCATTGATAGATTTAATCGAATAAATTGCCTCAACTGCACCTGC
>CABWZX010000003.1 GCA_902510025.1 uncultured Pelagibacteraceae bacterium
TCTCGAGGAAGAGTACAAATCTCTTATTGAAGATGTAACTTTATGGGATGTTGCAGCAGAGCGTCAGGTGCAGGTTATAGGTGAAGATGCTGCTAAATTTGTTCAATATTTAACACCTCGTAACTTATCAACTCTTAAAGATGGATTTTGTCGTTATGCATTCCTTACAGATGAGAATGGAGGAATAATTAATGACCCTCTTATATTAAAATTTAATGATCAAAAATATTGGATCAGTTTAGCTGACTCAGACGCACTACTTTGGTGTAAGGGCGTTGCTTTATCAGGTCAGTTTAAGGTTGAGATTAATGAACCAGAAGCTTGTCCACTATCTCTTCAAGGACCAAAATCGAAAGACTTGATGAAAAAAATATCTAACGATGATGAAGTGGTAATGGGTCTCAAATATTATCAGTTTGTAGAAACAAGATTATTTGATTTAGATTTGGTTGTTGCAAGAAGCGGTTGGAGTAATCAATTTGGTTATGAAATATATATTACAAGAGAAGAAGATGGTGGTGCTCTATGGAGAGGTTTGATGGAAGCAGGTAAAGAATTTAAGATAGTACCTAGCTGTCCAAATCAGATTGATAGGATAGAAGCAGGGATGATCTCTCATTTGGGAGATACCACCTTAGATGAAAATCCTTTAGAATTAAATTTGCCTAAATTTTATGATCTTGATCAAGAAGTTGATTTCATCGGTAAGAGGGCATTACAACAAATAAGAGAGAATGGTATTAAAAAACAATTTACAGGATTTAAAATATCTGGAAAAAAAATTGGATATAACATGTGTAGAATTCCTGTAAAGGATGAGAATGATAAGCAATTTGGCTTTATTACAAGTTGTATCTATAGTCCAAACTTTGGTTGCAATATAGGACTTGGTTATATTGATATAGGATTGATTAATTCACAAAACAAATACATCAGTTTTCATGATGAAGAAAATAGAGAAGTTGAAGTTGTTCCCCTTCCATTCAGTTCTAGACTCGAAAAGATGAAATAATAATTTTAATTAATTATATTAATTCTTTTAATTTAGAGAAATTATTGATTACTAAATCAGCCTCATTATAGATTTCTGTATTTTCAGTGTATCCATATTCCATAAGCACTACAGGCATCCCAGCAGAGTGACCTGATTTTAAATCTGTAATACTATCACCAACCATTATTGATTCTGATGTTGAAATATTTAGTTTTTCACAAATTTGAATTAACGGGAATGGGTCAGGCTTACTTTTTTGATAACTATCACCACCTGCCAAAAAATCAAATAGATGTAATACATCGAGTTTATCGAGCAATAAATTGCTAAGCTTTTCCATTTTATTTGTGCATACAGCAAGTTTGATATTTTTTTCTTTCAAATAAAGTAGAACATCTTCGACATTCTCAAAAAGTACACTATCATCATCAATATTATGAGTGTAATGAAGTAAAAAGATTTTAAGCATATCATTTATCTTTTTTTCATCGTGCTCTATTCCTTTGCTAACTGCAGTGCGTCTAATCAATTCTCTTGCGCCGTATCCTACTAAATTTCTAATTTCATCTAACTCAATTGTTTCTTCATTGATTTCACTCAACATATAATTAAGAGAATTTTTGAAGTCTGGAGCAGTATCCACAAGGGTTCCATCCAGATCAAAAATGAAGAGTTTTTTGTTATAAAGATCCATATTTATGCGTAAGTCTTTGAAATAAATTTTTACGATACTTTTATTTTTATATTCGTTATTTTTCATCAAAATCCAATGAAAAATTTAACTATTATTGTTCTTGCTGCTGGCAAAGGTACACGAATGAATTCATCTGTACCTAAAGTGTTCCAAACTCTAGGAGGAATACCACTAATTGAACATGCATTAAATTCTGCCAAAAAACTTAATCCCAAAGAGATTTTTCTTATTTTAAATAAAGATATAAGCAAAGAAAATTTTAAGAATGAAAAATTGGTTCATTGTTTTTACCAAAAGAAGCAATTAGGAACAGCAGATGCAGTTAAGGCATGTTTATCAGAACTAAAGAAAAGTAAAAATAAAATATTGGTAATGTACGCAGATGTCCCTTTTATTGATTCAAGAACTCTTAGGAATGTCATAAATATAAAATCTCCTAAAGAAATTAAATTATTAGCATTTAAAAAAGAGGAATATAATTCTTATGGAAAGATAATTCTTGGGACTAATGGTTTTGTTAATGAGATCATTGAACAAAGAGAATTAAGTACAAAAGATAGATATATTCTTTGCAATTCAGGAGTCTTCTGTAGCAATGCAAAGGTTTTTTCTCAATTATTACCAAAAATTAAGAATAATAATAAAAAGAAAGAATTTTATTTAACTGATATATTCAAAATTGCATCTCAAAATGATTTTTATACGAAAACGGTACTGGGAGAAGAAAAAGAGATTATGGGAATTAATGATAAAAAAGAACTAGCTCAGGCGGAAAAGATTTTACAAGAAAGTTTAAGAAATAAATTCTTAAAGAAGGGTGTAACTATGAAGGACCCGGATACTGTATATCTCTCAGCCGACACTAAGATTGGAAAAGATGTAACAATTTATCCTCATGTTTTTATTGGCGAGAATGTTTCAATATCAAGTGGAGCTATGATTTATTCCTTCAGTCATTTGGAAAATTGTAAAATAGGAAAAAATTCTAGTATTGGACCTTATGCAAGACTTAGACCTGGAGCAGATATTTCTGATGGAGCAAAAGTTGGAAATTTTGTAGAAGTAAAAAATTCAACTTTAGGTAAAGGCTCTAAAGCTAACCATTTAACATATATTGGAGATGCGGTAATAGGTAAAAATGTAAATATTGGAGCAGGAACGATAACTTGTAATTATGATGGCAAGAAGAAACATAAGACAATCATAGAGGATGATGCATTTATTGGATCGAATTCATCTATTATTGCGCCAGTTAAAATAGGAAAAAAATCATATATTGGTTCAGGCTCAGCTATTTCTAAAAATGTTAAAGACAATTCATTAGCTGTTGAGCGCAGTACACAAATGGAAATAAAGAATTGGTCAAAAAAGGTTAAGAAGTAAATGTGTGGCATTATAGGAATTGCAGGAAGTGAACCTGTATCTGCAAAAATAATTAAAGGTCTCAAAAAACTAGAGTACAGAGGGTATGACTCTGCTGGTCTTGCAATTTTTGACAATGATCAAATTAAACAGAAGAAAGTTCAAGGAAAGTTATCAAATTTAATAAAATCTCTCGATGCTGATTCTATAGAAGGCTCTATTGGGATTGGGCATACTCGGTGGGCAACTCATGGAGTTCCTTCAGAAACTAATGCGCACCCTCATTCATCCCCAGTAGTGTCGATAGTACATAATGGCATAATTGAAAATGCATCTGACCTAAAGAAAGAAGTAGAGGATAGTGATTATTTATTTATATCTGAAACTGATTCAGAAGTTATTACTGCTCTTCTTACAAGCTATTTAAATCAAAAGGTAAGTCATGTGGATGCAGTCAAAAAAATGGTATCTAAATTAAAAGGATCATACGCTCTCGCCATTCTATTTAATGATTTAAAGGATACTATTGTAGGAGTAAAAAATGAAAGCCCACTGGTTGTTGGGCACGGCAAGTCAGGGTACTCAATCGGCTCAGATTCTATTGCTTTAAGTTCTATTGCAAACAAGGTTTGTTATCTTGAAGATGGAGATATTGTTTTAATCAAAAACAATAACATAGAAATAATTAATCAATCTGGAGAAATTGCTAATCGAGAGTTTGTTGAAATAAATATATCTGAAGATGAAACAAATAAGGGTTCATACAATCATTTTATGGAAAAAGAGATCCATGAACATCCACAAGCTGTAGGTGAGACATTCAGGCAATTTATTGATCATGATAAAAGAATCATTTCAGTAGACAGTATTGACTTAGATTTTTCTGATATTCCAAAAATACATTTAATTGCCTGTGGTACTGCATACTACTCATGTTTGGTAGCGAAGTATTACTTCGAGCAATATGCAAGAATTTCAGTGGAGTGTGATATGGCTTCAGAATTTAGATATCGAGACCCTGTACTTGACTCTAAATCATTATGTATTTTTGTTTCACAATCTGGAGAAACAGCTGATACCAAGGCGGCATTAGATTATTGTAAGAGCGCAAAGATCAAAACACTAAGTATTGTAAATGTTAAAAACAGCTCAATTGCAAGGGAAAGTGACTACTGCCTATATACTAAAGCTGGAGTTGAAATAGGAGTAGCTTCTACAAAAGCATTTACAGCACAATTATCAGTGCTTTTATCGATGGCAATCCATTGTGGAACAATCAATGAGAAGATCTCATTAGATGAAAATAAAAATATATGCCAAGAGATTATGCAGGCTCCTCAGTTAATAGAAAACGCAATAAAAAGATCATATGAGTTAAAAGAGACAGCAAAATCTATCGTTGATGCGAAGGGTGTTATGTATTTAGGTAGAGGGACCGCATTCCCATTGGCTTTAGAGGGAGCTCTTAAATTTAAAGAAATATCTTATATTCATGCTGAAGGATATCCCGCAGGAGAAATGAAACATGGACCTCTTGCTCTGATAGAAAAGGACCTCCCAGTTGTTTGTATTGTTCCTCCAGGTCCGTTATTCCATAAAACAATTTCCAACATTCAAGAAGTCATAGCTAGAGGGGGTAGAATTTTAATGATTACTGATGACGATTCACTTCAGTCAGAATCTGAAAATATATGGCAAGTTTTTCGTCTACCTAACGTCCCCAAGTCTATCGAGTCTATTGTATATTCAATTCCTATTCATATGCTTGCTTACTATACAGCAGTAGAACTTGGAAATGATGTTGACCAACCAAGAAATCTTGCCAAATCAGTCACAGTAGAATAAATTACTCTTATGGTAGCAACATTGACAAATGATGAAAATGTTTCGATCATCACTCTTGATGATGGAAAGGTAAATGTTTTTTCTCCTACAATGATAGAGGAGGTAAGTAATCTATTGGACAAAGTTCCGACTGATAAAGGGTCTCTTCTTATAGTTGGAAGAGAAGGAATTTTTTCAGCTGGATTTGATTTAAAAGTTTTGATGTCAGGTGATGCTGAAAAAGCTGTTGGCATGTTGAGGTCAGGCTTTGAAATGCTTTCAAGAATATTTTCTTTTCCAAGACCTGTCGTTGCAGCATGTTCTGGTCATGCAATTGCTTTGGGAGCTTTTTTATTATGTAGCTGTGATTACCGTGTTGGAACTAAAGGTAAATTTCAGATTGGAGCGAATGAAGTAAGAAACAATATGATTGTTCCGACACCAATTCTTGAGCTGGCAAAATTTAAACTTGCCAAGAATCATAAACAGAGAGCTCTTTTAAATGGAGAAATGTATTTAATAGAAGATGCTGTTGCACCTGGTTATCTAGATGAAGTTGTTGAACCAGATAAACTAATAGAAACTGCTACAATCAAAGCAAAGGATTTATCTACGTTGGGTCATCCTTTCTATCACCAGACAAAGCAATTAGACCAAGAAGAGGTCATTAAGAAGATAAATTCAGGAATCGAGAAAATTACGGTTTCTGCGATAATGCCTAAATAAATCAATAAAAATCAATAACTTTTGCTTCAATGCTAGAATTTTACTTTATTTAGTATTATAACCCACCCAAATCAAATAGTAGAAAAATATGGCTAAATGGTCTGTAAATAGTTGGAGAAATTTCGCAGCGAAACATCTGCCTGAATACCCTGATGCTGAAAAGCTAAAGAGTACGGAGGAGATGCTTAGAACCTATCCACCTTTAGTATTTGCAGGTGAAGCAAGAGAATTAAAAAGAAATCTTGCTAAAGTTGCTGAAGGAAAAGCTTTTCTTTTACAGGGAGGTGATTGCGCTGAGAGTTTTGAAGATTTTAATGCAGATTACATAAGAGATACTTTTAAAGTTTTATTGCAAATGTCAGTGACATTAACTGCTGCAGGAAATTGTCCAGTAGTTAAAGTTGGAAGAATGGCAGGTCAATTTGCTAAACCGAGAAGTGCACCTAAAGAAGAAATAGATGGAGTAGAGTTAGACAGTTATAAGGGTGACATTATTAATGATATGGAATTTACTACTGATTCAAGAGTTCCTGATCCTGAAAGAATGATCAGAGCTTATATGCAATCAGCTTCAACCTTAAACTTGCTTCGAGCATTTGCTAAGGGGGGTTTTTCTGATTTAAACAAAGTGCATCAGTGGAATATGGGTTTTGTCGATGATAGCTTACAAGGTCAGAAATATAGAGAGATTGCAAACAAAATCTCAGACACTTTAGCTTTCATGGATGCTATTGGAATCTCATCAAAAAATACAAGAAGATTACGTGCAGTAGATTTTTATACAAGTCATGAAGCACTTTTACTTCCTTATGAAGAATGTTTAACAAGAACGGATAGTACTTCAGGTGAAGTATATGATACGTCAGCTCATATGGTTTGGATAGGCGATAGAACTCGTCAACCTGATGGGGCGCATGTAGAGTTTTGTAGAGGTATTAAAAATCCAATTGGCATTAAGTGTGGACCAACACTGGATCCTAATGAGCTTAAAAAGCTAATTGATATACTTAATCCTGAAAATGAAGCAGGTAAGATCACTTTGATATGTCGTTTTGGTGCAGAAAAGGTTAATGAATTACTGCCTAAACTTATTAAGCCTTTTATCAAGACTGATTATAATCTTGTATGGTCTTGTGACCCAATGCATGGAAATACAACTAAATCAAATTCAGGCTTTAAAACTCGACCATTTGAGAGAGTTTTACATGAAGTTGAGTCATTCTTTGATATTCATCATGATATGGGAACATATCCTGGTGGAGTTCACTTAGAAATGACAGGACAGAATGTGACAGAATGTATTGGGGGAGCTCAGGCTATTAAGGATGAGGATCTTTCAGCGCGTTATCATACACACTGTGATCCACGCTTAAATGCTAGCCAGGCAATTGAATTAGCCTTTTTAATATCTGATAAGCTTAGAGAATCCCAAGAACCAAGCAATTCTAAGATTACAATTGCCAAGTAATTACAACTAAATTATCTAGTTGTAGTATCAGTAAAATGTCAGAAAAATTATCTATATTAATTGCTCAAGCAAACCCAATTGTAGGGGATATTGATTACAACAAGAATATTGTTCTAGAAACTATTAATAAATATCACGACGTAGATCTTATTATTTTTTCTGAATTAATGCTTACAGGATATCCACCTGAAGATTTGGTTTTAAAATCTGCTTTTAAAAATAAATTTATGAGAGCATTAAAAGAGATTAATCAAAATTTAGAAGGTAAACATTGTACAGTTATATTAGGAATGCCTTGGGAGGAAGAATGTGGCTTATACAATGCAGCTGTGGTTTTACAGAATGGAAGTGTAGTTTATAAACATTTTAAAAATGCTTTACCTAATTATGGTGTTTTTGATGAAAAAAGAATTTTCTTACATGGAGAGGATGTTAATTCATTTAATTTAAAAGGAATAAATCTTGGAATATTTGTTTGTGAAGATATATGGGTTCATAATACAATTTCAAAGTTAAATGGAACAGGAATTGATTTAGCAATTTCAATTAATGCATCTCCATTCGATATCAATAAGATGAATGAACGCCTAGAAGCGGCAACTTGTTTTTCTAAGGAGACAGGCGCACCTATTATTTATGTTAACCAAGTTGGAGGCCAAGATGAGATTGTCTTTGATGGAAATTCATTTTTAGCAGATAAGAATGGGCTCATTAAGAGATTAAATTATTGTCAATCAGTTAATGAAAGGATTGATTTTAATTCTAATGATAAATCATTCTCATTGAGAACTGATCTAGAAGGAGAAGTGGATAATAATGATCTTATTTATTCTAATTTGATCCTTGGACTAAGAGACTATGTAAATAAGAATAAGTTTCCAGGAGTTGTGATTGGTATTTCAGGAGGAATAGATAGTGCTTTTAGTGCATCTGTTGCAACAGATGCATTAGGTCCTGATAGAGTAAAGGGAATTCTGATGCCCTCAAAATTTACGAGCAATGAAAGCAATGAAGATGCAAATCAGCTTGGAGATAATCTTGGAATTGAATTAAAGAGTATTTCAATTGAAGAAATTGTTAAAGCTTATGACAGCACCCTAGATCCTTTATTTAAAGAGTCAAAAAAAGATATTACTGAGGAAAATATTCAATCTAGAGCAAGAGGTTCATTATTAATGGCTTATTCAAATAAATTTGGACATATGGTCCTAACTAATGGAAACAAATCTGAAGTATCGGTTGGTTACTCGACCTTGTATGGTGATATGTGTGGTGGGTTTTCAGTAGTAAAAGATTTATATAAAAGCGAGCTCTACAAATTAGCTGAATGGAGAAATAATAATATTCCATCAAACTCTGTATTAGATAAAAAATCTTTAATTCCAGGAAATATTTTAACTAAAGAGCCTACTGCTGAATTAAAGCCAAACCAAATGGATAAAGATACTTTACCTCCTTATGAAGTGCTTGATAAAATTTTATATCTTCTTGTTGAAAAGGAGAGTTCTATTTCAGAAATAGTTGATTCAGGTTTTGAGGTCGATGTTGTTACAAAAGTACAAAATATGCTTTACAATTCTGAATACAAAAGAAGACAAGCAGCTCCAGGAGTAAAGATTTCTGAAAGAAATTTTGGTTATGATAGAAGGTACCCAATTACCAATGCGTTTAGAGATAGTAAAGGTTCTTAGTTTATGACAGTAACGACAAGATTTGCTCCAAGTCCTACAGGTTTACTTCATCTTGGTAACATAAGAACAGCTTTAATTAATTGGTTGTTTGCACGAACAAATAATGGAAAATTTATTTTACGTATTGATGATACTGACACGGAAAGATCAAAAGATGAGTATGTTTCTAAGATTAAATATGACTTAGAATGGCTAGGTATTGATTACGATGAAACCTTTAATCAATCCTCTCGCTTCGATGTTTACAAAGAAAGATTTGAATCTTTAAAAGATCAAGGGAGGATTTATCCTTGCTATGAAACTCCTGAGGAATTAGAACGCAAAAGAAAGCTTCAACTTGCTGCTGGAGGTAAACAAGTTTATGACCGTTCAGCTTTAAAACTTTCAGATCAGGAAAAGAGAGGTTTTGAAAGCGAAGGAAGAAAGCCTCATTGGAGGTTTTTAATGAAATCTGAAAGCATTAAATGGAATGATATTTTAAAAGGGGATATAGAAATTGATTTAACAAGTCTATCAGATCCTGTTCTCTTTAGAGAAGATGGAGTTCCACTTTATACATTTAGCTCAGCAGTTGATGATATAGATTTTAATGTCACTAATGTAATTAGAGGAGATGATCATACCAGCAATACTGCCGTTCAAATTGAACTGATCAATGCTCTAGATAAAAATAATTTAATTTTTGCTCATCATGCGTTATTGAAAGCTTCTTCGGGAGATAAATTATCTAAAAGAGATAATGTCATTTCAATTGAAAGTTTTAGAGATTTAAATATTGAGCCTTTAGCAATATTGAGTTTACTTGCAACAATAGGAACTTCAAATTCTATTGAACTCAAAGACAGTATTGATCAAATTATTAATGAATTTAAGATTAAAACAATATCTACTTCACCTGGGCGTATTGAAACTGACCTTTTAAATGCACTCAATAGGAAACTAATTCAGAATTATGATTTTGATACAGTTAAAGATCGATTAGAGAAAGTTGATAAAAAGATTGATGAAAAATTTTGGACAGCAATACGTGGAAATTTAAATACTGTAGAAGAAATTAAACAATGGACAGATATTGTATATGACAGCAAGATTATTGAGCCGAAAGATAAAGAATTTATTAGTACAGCAATTGATCTAATGCCTGAAGAACCATGGGATGATGATACTTGGGACCAATGGACCTCAGCAATTAAAGAAAAGACAAATCGTAAGGGTAAAGAACTATTTTTACCTTTAAGGGAAGCTTTTACTGGAGTAAGTCAAGGCCCTGAGATGAAAAAACTCATTCAGTTAATTGGTAGGGATAAGATTATTGAAAGAGTGAAATTGTAGAATGACATTACATCTTTACGATACATTTAGTAAATCTAAACGATTATTCGAACCAATTGATCCAGCTAATGTTAGGATGTATGTATGTGGTCCAACCGTTTATGATTATCCTCATGTAGGCAATGCTCGTCCAGTCATTGTCTTTGATATTTTATTTAGGATTCTTCAACATATTTATGGTGAAAAGAAAGTGACATATGTTCGAAATATCACTGATGTAGATGATAAAATTATTGCTACAGCAAAAGAGAATAATGAAGAAGTCAGGGATCTTACTGAAAGAACAATAAGTTATTTTAATGATGATTCAAATTATGTAGGAACTTTAAAACCAACAGTAGAACCTAAAGCTACAGATCATATCAGTGAAATGATTGAAATTATTGAAATATTAATCCAAAAGGAACTTGCATATGAATCAGAAGGAAATGTTCTATTTTCAACAAGAAAATTTAATGACTATGGAAAACTCTCTGGAAAGAATCTTGAAGATTTAATCGCTGGAGCTAGAGTTGAAACTGAAAGTTTTAAAAAAGATCCATCTGATTTTGTTTTATGGAAACCTTCTAAAGAAGGAGAACCTCAATGGGATAGCCCTTGGGGAAAGGGACGTCCTGGATGGCACATAGAATGCTCAGCAATGAGCAATAAGTACTTAGGAAATAATTTTGACATTCATGGAGGAGGACAAGATTTGATTTTTCCGCATCACGAGAATGAAATTGCTCAAAGTCAATGTGCTCATGGAGAAGTTTTTTCTAATTACTGGGTTCATAATGGATTTGTGACCGTCGAAGGTGATAAAATGGCAAAGTCAGAGGGAAATTTTGTAACTGTTAATCAATTAAAAGACAGGTATCAAGGTGAGGTTATTAGGCTAACCATGATGCTGACTCATTACCGCCAGCCATTAAACTGGACAGAAGAAAATTTAAAGGAATCAAAAAAAATATTGGATAAGTGGTATAATTTTATTTCTGACTTTGAAACAAAAAATCCTAAGTCAGAAAATGTATCGAATGAAGTATTAAATTCATTGTATGATGATATTAATACACCACAAGCAATTGCCGATCTTCATAAAATATTTAAGAACTGCAAGAATAATAACCAAGATTCTATTGATTTATTTTTAAACTCAGCACAGTTCATTGGCTTAATGAACAATAATCCTTCTGACTGGGTTAATTGGGGGAAAGAAAGTTCGATCGATGAGAAGCAGTTAGAAATTTTGATAAAAAAAAGAGATGAGGCAAGAGCAGAAGGAAAATATGAAGATGCTGATAAAATAAGAGATGAGATTGAAAATATGGGTATTATTTTAGAAGATAAAGATGGAAAAACTTCCTGGAGATTAAGATAGATGAAGGAAAAGCTTTATATTTTTGATACAACTCTTCGAGATGGCGCTCAAACTTACGGAGTTGATTTTAATGTTGATGAGAAAAAGATTTTAGCCTCAAAGCTTGATGAGCTTGGCGTAGATTACATTGAAGGTGGTTGGCCAGGTGCAAACGCTACTGATACTCAATTTTTTAATGAAAAAATTGAATTTAAAAAGTCAACTTTTACATCTTTTGGTATGACAAAAAAATCTGGAAGAAGTGCTGAAAATGATCCAGGTCTTGCATCTTTAATGAATGCTAATACTTCGTCTGTGTGTGTAGTAGGAAAATCATGGGATTTTCATGTTGATGTTGCATTGGAAATATCTAATGAAGAGAATTTAGAAAACATTGCTCAATCAGTTAGTTTTCTTTCAAAAAATAATAAAGAAGTTCATTTTGACGCTGAGCACTTTTTTGACGGATATAAATCAAATCCTGATTATGCAATTCAATGTCTTAAGACAGCAATTGATAATGGTGCCCGCTGGGTAGTTCTATGTGATACTAACGGAGGAACGCTTCCTCACGAAGTAGAAACCATTGTTTCAAAAGTTGTGAATTCAATCCCTGGAGAAAAACTTGGCATCCATGCGCATAACGATACGGGTAATGCTGTAGCAAATTCCTTAGCTGCTGTTCGATCAGGTGTTAGACAAATTCAAGGAACTATTAATGGATTGGGTGAAAGGTGTGGAAATGCAAATCTAATATCTTTAATACCAACATTCTTGCTAAAACCAGAATACGCTAAAACATATGATTTATCTATCGAAGCAGGAAAACTTGATCAATTAACAGAGCTTTCAAGACTTCTTGATGAAATCCTTAATAGAGTTCCAAATCGAACTGCTCCATATGTAGGTTCCTCAGCATTTGCTCATAAAGGCGGGCTGCATGTTTCAGCTGTTAACAAAGACCCAAAAACATATGAGCATATTGATCCTCAGTTAGTGGGAAACAGAAGACAAATTATTATTTCAGAGCAATCTGGAAAATCTAATATTGTTTCTAGGTTAAAATCGACAGGAATTACAGTCGATGAAGATGATAAAACTATTCAGAAAATATTGGATCGTGTTAAGGAAAGAGAATTTAATGGGTATTCATATGATGGGGCAGATGCATCATTTGAGATACTTGTAAAAAAAGTGCTTGGTGAAATGCCTAATTTTTTTGAAGTAATAAATTTCAATATCAATGTAAATAATTCAGGCAAAGAAGGAAAAACTGTTTCGCAAGCTGAAGTAAAGTTGAAAATTGGCAATGACGAGCTTACTGGAAAAGGCGAGGGAGTTGGTCCAGTAAACGCTTTAGATAACGCATTGAGAAATAATTTTCAATCAAGTGGATATTCAGAGCTAATAAAAGATTTATCTTTAATTGATTATAAAGTCCGTATTTTAAATACCGGAACAGACGCTACAACAAGAGTATCAATTGAGAGCTCAGACAGAAATAAAAAAAGCTGGTTCACTATAGGCGTTTCAGAGAATATTATTGAAGCTTCATTTAGAGCACTTATCGACAGCGTTGAGTACAAATTAATGAAAGAGAAAGCAAAGTCTTTAAATTAATTTATGATCAAAAACATTTCAATCATTTTGGTTGATGTTCAACTACCTGAGAATATTGGACTTGCAGCACGTGCGATGTTTAATTTTGGAATTTCTAATCTAATATTAGTTAATCCTAAAATAGATTTACCATCAGAAAAGGCTGAAGCTGTTGCTGTAGACGCACTTGATCTGGTTAAGAATGCTAAGGTTTATGATGAATTAAGAGATGCTTTAGAAGATTTTACTTATTCTTTTGCCTTCACTGCAAGACATAGAGATATGAATAAAGAGTTTATTAATAGCCAAGAGGTTATTTCAGAAATTCATAATAATTATATTGGAGAAAAGATAGCAATTGTTTTTGGCGGAGAGGCTTCAGGACTTACTAATGAACATTTATCTTTAGCATCTAAATGCGTTACAATTAATACACATTCTAATTTTTCTTCTTTAAATTTGTCTCATGCTGTATCTGTATTCAGTTATTCACTTTTTTCTTATGCTAATTCTGCAGTTAATAATTCTTATTCGGAGGAGGTGGGTACTCCTTCAAAGAATGAGCTTATTTATTTTTTTGAACATCTTGAGAATGAATTAGAAACCAGAGGATTTTTTGAACCACAGGAAAAAATGCCTAAAATGAAGCAAAATTTGAGGAATTTATTCCATCGGGCTGACTTAAATGAACGCGAAATTGCTACACTTAGAGGGGTAGTCACAGCTCTTACCTCGTATGATAAATCTCAGAAAACCTAGGATTGTGGTTTGACAATATTGAAGAAACCAGTATAAACCACGGATCGTTATATATGACAAAAAGAATAGCACAAAAACATAAGATAGACAGACGTCTAAGCGTTAACTTATGGGGAAGACCAAAAAGCCCCTTCAATCTAAGAAAATATAAACCAGGCCAACATGGTCAGAAGCACTCAGGAAAGCTTTCTGATTTTGGAGTGCAGCTTAATGCAAAACAAAAACTTAAGGGTTATTACGGCAACCTTAATGAAAGACAATTCCGAAATTGTTATAAAGAAGCGATTAGACAAAAAGGAGACACGGGAGAAAATCTTATTGCTCTCTTAGAACGTCGACTTGATACTATAGTTTACAGATCCAAGTTTGTACCAACGGTATTTGCAGCAAGACAATTCATTAATCACGGACATGTTAAAGTAAACGGTAAAAGAATTAATATTGCAAGCTGTCTTCTAAGTGAGGGTGATGTTGTGGAAATAAAAGATAAATCAAAGGAAATAGCTCTTGTTGTTGAATCAATTAAAAGCCAAGAGAGAGATATTCCAGGTTACATTAGTGTTGATGAGAAAAAACTATCATCAACATTTGTTCGTGTTCCTCAATTTGCTGAGGTTCCTTACGCGACTCAAATGGACCCTAAACTCGTTATTGAGTATTACTCAAGATAATCTTACAATTACCTTATGAGTGCAAAGCACTGGTTTTCTGATAACTATCGGGAAGCTAGAAATCGATTTTTAGATTCTATAGAAGAACTTAAGGAAAAAGGGTTCGAAATACTACAGGAAGAACTACCTTTAAACCTGAAGGGTCCTGAAGATGAAGATTTAATTATAGATCTTGCTGTGGCGGGTTCTTTAGAAAGTGAAAATTTATTACTCTATAGTTCAGGAATTCATGGCGTTGAGGGCTTTGCAGGTTCAGCTATTCAGTTATCTGTAATAGATAAATTAAAAAATCAATCTCCTTTCACAGATTATTGTATCGTCTTTATTCATATTATTAATCCTTACGGAATGGCCTGGCATAGAAGAGTTAATGAAAATAATGTTGATCTGAACAGAAATTTTCTTACAAAGCATGAGGGAGAGCCCGAAGGATATAAATTAATTGATAGTTTTATCAATCCAAAAAGCATCCCAAATAAATTTGATCCATTTTTTTTAATCCAAGGCGTAATATTGCTTTTGAAGTATGGATTTACAAATGTTAAGCAATGGTTTGCTCAAGGGCAATATACAAGAGCTCAAAGTTTGCAATTTGGTGGAGATAAAATTCAAAAAGGACCTGAGTTACTCTTAGATTGGCTAGAAAAGAATCTTAAAAATATTAAGAAAGCTTTTGGTATTGATCTCCACACAGGACTAGGCCCATCTGGATATGATACAATCTTAGTCCCAGACGATATTTCTTCGAGTGACTATCAGATATTACAAAAATTGTTTGGAGATCATGTTGCCGCCTTAGACCCAAGTACAAGTGTAGGGTATAAAATTACAGGAGATATTCATTCAGGAATTGTTAAACAATTTTCTTCAATTGAATGGCTTTGTATTACTCAAGAATTTGGAACATATAACCCAGCTAGAGTCTTTAAGAATCTTAGAGCAGAAAATAGATGGACACAAAATAACAATTTAAATGATGAAAAATTACTATTAGATCATTGGAGTAGAAAAAACTTGCTCAGTACATTTAATCCAGAAGATTCAGTTTGGCAGGAACAATTAATTAATAGGGGAAATGAGGTATTTCAAATAGCTCAAAGTTATATCGTAGCCAACAATTAGTCTAGCTATGGGAAATATTTTTTGATTTTAATACTTCAGACAATTCACCGCTTTTGTGCATGTCTTGAATTATATCACAGCCACCAACAAACTCTCCTTTGACATATAATTGTGGAATGGTCGGCCAATCAGTGAAGGCTTTAATTCCTTCTCGTAAATTATCATCTTCAAGAACATTTACATCTTTAAAATCTACGTTCATGAAAGATAGAGTATTAACGACAGCGTTTGAAAAACCACATTGGGGTGTTTCTTTTGTACCCTTCATGAAGAGTACTACGTCATTATTTTCAACAACTTCTTTTATTGTAGTTTGAATTTCATCACTCATAATCAAATATCTACACTTTATTTAATAATATTTCAATTTGTAAATTTCTTAAACCATGATTCATGAGCTTGAATTAACTCTTCAACCTTGATTTTTCCAATATTTTTAATCTCAAATTGATCAGCTTGAGTAAACCCTATTTTCTCAAAAAAAACCTTATCTTTTTCTGCTTCCAGCAGAAGTTCTTCAAAACTATCTTTAGAAATTTCTACTAAGTATCTTGATTGATCTTCACCAAATAAATATTCAGTCAATGATGATTTATTAATATCTAAATTAACTCCTTTTTTCCCATAGATACTCATTTCTGCTAGAGCGATAAGTAAGCCTCCATCAGCAATATCATGAACAGCTTCAAATTTATTTTGTTCAATGCAATTAAGTACAAATTTCCCATTTTTTAATTCTTCTTCTAAATCAATTGATGGAGTACTACCTATTTCTTTATTTTTTACTATGGACAAGTATTGAGAGTTTCCCAAGTGATTATTGCTGTTGCCGATGACACATATATAGCTACCTTCTTTTTTTAAAGATATCGTCATTGTATTTGATAGATCCTTAATTAAACCAACTCCACCAATAGCAGGCGTAGGATATATTCCCTCCCCGTTTGTTTCATTGTAAAAAGAAACATTACCTGAGACGACAGGATAATTGAGTTTAGAGCAGGCTTCTCCCATACCACGTATGCATTCAACAAACTGTCCCATGATTTCTGGTTTCTCTGGATTTCCAAAATTCATGCAATCTGTAATAGCGATTGGCAATGCACCTGACGCAATGATATTTCTCCATGTTTCAACTACTGCATGCTTTCCTCCCTCAAAAGAATTATGCTTGCAGTAAGTTGGTGAACAATCTGTACTAATGGCAATTCCTTTATTTGTGTCATGAACCCTAACTACAGCTGCATCTGATCCTGGTCTAACGATTGTATCAGCCATGACCATATGATCATATTGCTCCCAAATCCATTTTCTGCTGCAAAGATTAGGATGGCTTATCATCTTTAATAAGTCTTCAAGAATATTATTATCATCCAGTTCATCGTGATCTAATTCAACCAATGGACTTGGTTCATTGACAACATATTCTCTTTGATATTCAGGTGCATCTTCCACAAGAATATTAATAGGAATGCTAGCTTCTTCTTTATTATCCATGGTTAAGACAAGTTTCTTTGTATCAGTTACTTTTCCAATTACTTCAAATTCCAAATCCCATTTCTTAAATATTTTTCTGGCCATCTCTTCTTTAGTAGGGTCTAAAACCATCAACATTCGTTCTTGGCTCTCAGACAGCATAAGTTCGTAAGCTGACATATTTTTTGCTCGCATAGGAACTTTGGAAAGGTCAATTTCAATTCCTACATTTCCTTTTGATGCCATTTCAATAGAAGAAGATGTTAATCCAGCTGCTCCCATATCCTGAATTGCAATAATGGCTTCCTCTTTCATTAGTTCTAAGCATGCTTCAAGTAGCAGCTTTTCTGTAAATGGATCTCCAACTTGAACAGTAGGTTTTTTATCTTCAGAGTCTTCATCGAATTCTGCAGAAGCCATAGTTGCACCGTGAATACCATCCCGTCCTGTTTTTGATCCTACATAGACAACAGGATTTCCAATTCCAGCTGCAGCCGAATAAAATATTTTATCTTTTTTTGCAATACCTACAGTCATTGCATTAACTAAGATGTTTCCATTATATGAAGAGTGAAAATTGACCTCTCCTCCAACTGTTGGAATACCAATGCAATTTCCATATCCGCCAATTCCTCCAACAACTCCTGATAACAAGTGTTTCGTTTTTGGGTGACCAGGGTCGCCAAACCGAAGTGCATTTAGGTTTGCAACTGGACGAGCACCCATAGTAAAAACATCTCTAAGAATTCCACCAACACCTGTTGCTGCACCTTGATAAGGTTCGATGAATGAAGGGTGGTTATGACTTTCCATTTTAAATACAGCTACATCACCATCGTCTATGTCAATAACCCCGGCATTTTCTCCAGGACCTTGTACTACACGTTCCCCTGTAGTAGGCAATTTCTTTAGCCAGAATTTAGAAGATTTGTAAGAACAGTGCTCATTCCACATAGCACTAAAGATTCCAAGTTCAGTAAGGTTAGGTTCTCTTCCAAGTCCTTCTACAATCTTTGTAAATTCATCTAATTTTAAGCCGTGGTTTTCAACTAAAGATTGATCAGTCTGAAATTGCCAGATTGAATTGGTCATTAATTAATGAAACTTTCAAAAATTGATTTACCATCATCACATCCTAGTATTTTTTCTGCAGCCCTTTCAGGGTGTGGCATCATACCAAGTACATTTTTTTGTTTATTTAAAACACCTGCTATGTTTTTTAAGGATCCATTGGGATTAGATGGATTATCTACGTTTCCATTTTGGTCACAATATTGAAAAGCAATTTGTTCGTTATCTTGAATTTTTTTTAATTGATCAGATGAAACAAAGTAGTTGCCTTCATTATGCGCTATAGGCATTCTTGCAATATTTGTGTTTTTAGTAAAAATTGAACTATTGTTTTTTGATTTTATAAAAATGTCTTTGCAAATGAAGCTTAAGCTTTCGTTTCGCATTAAGGCTCCATCAAGAAGAGAACTTTCGATTAATATTTGAAATCCATTACAGATACCAATTACAGGCACACCATCATTTGCTTTTTTAACAACATCTTTCATTATGGGCGATGTTGAAGCTATTGCTCCGCAGCGTAGGTAGTCACCATAAGAAAATCCACCTGGAACTACAATAAGGTCAGAAGTATTTATTGTTGTTTCTTTATGCCATACCATCTCTGGAGCGTTGCCAGAGATATTTTTTATTGATACAGCAATATCACGGTCACAGTTAGAGCCTGGAAAAACAATGACATGTGATTTCATTATACCTAATTTATCTCAACAGAATAATCTTCAATAACCATATTCGCCAAGAGTTTTTCACACATCTCATCAAGTCTTTTGATAGCTGAATCTTTGTCGTTATCATCAAGTGTAATTTCAATATACTTTCCTTGCCTGACATCTTTAACTCCATCAAATCCTAAAGATTTAAGTGAATTGGCAATTACTGATCCTTGAGGATCGAGTACGTCTTTCTTAAGTGTGATGTGGATTTTGGCGAGCATTAACCTTTAATGCACGATTCCTAACCTTGAAGCAACTTCTTCATAGGCCTTTATAAGACTTCCAAGGTTTCTTCTAAAAACGTCTTTATCAAGTTTCTTTTTAGATCTTTTATCCCATAACCTGCATGAGTCAGGACTAATTTCATCCGCTAAAACTATCTTTTTAGGATTTGAGGCTAGTCTTCCAAACTCAATTTTAAAATCTACTAATACAATTTTTTTCTTGGCAAACAGGCTAATGAGAAGCTTATTTATTTTGGTAGACATCTTATCAATCTTTTTGAGCTCAGATTTTGTTGCCCATCCAAAAGCTTCAACATGATCTCTTGAAATCATAGGGTCATCTAGACTGTCTTCTTTATAATAGTACTCAAGAAGAGGTTTTTTTAATTTATTACCTTCTTTGAGACCCAGCTTTTTCGCAATTGATCCAGCAACAACATTTCTAACAACAAATTCAATTGGTATAATTTCACATTTTTTAATCAGCTGTTCACGGTCATTCAGTCTCCTCTTAAAATGAGTTTCTATACCTTTTGATCTTAGATATAGCATTATGTGCTCTGATATTTTGTTATTCAAAACTCCTTTACCACTAAAAATCTTATGTTTCTTTTTATTATAAGCGGTAGCGTCATCTTTAAAAACTTGGATTAGAGTATCTTTCGAAGGACCTTTTAAAATTTTTTTAGCTTTCCCTTCGTATAGAGTTTTGTTAGACGACATTTAAGGTGACATTTAATTTTTGTTTAGATACAATAACTATACAGAAATTGTTTATTATTTAAAATACTAATTAATTATTATGAAAAAACTGGATGAAAGAAAAAAGGGATTTGAAGGCAAGTTTGCAAGAGATCAAGAGCTTGAATTTAAAATTCTAGCGAGAAGAAATAAATATCTTGGAGTATGGGTAGCTGAAAAGCTTGGACTATCAGGCGATTCAGTTCAAGAATATTGTTCTGAGGTGTTAAAATCTGATCTTGAAGAGGAAGGAGATATGGACGTTTTTCGAAAAGTAAAAAAAGATTTTGATGATAAAAAAGTTTCTATGTCTGATGATGAATTAAGGCAAAGTATGGACCAGTTCTTGCTTCAAGCTAAAGAAGAAATTATTGGGAAAGACAATATTTAAAATGAGGGAATATTAATGGCTATAATTCTGGCAAAAGTTAAGAAAAAAAGTCGAGCAAAAAAAACTGCTAAGAAAGTAATTGCTTCTAAAAGAAAGAAAACAATCAAAAAGAAAACTAATAAAGCTGCTTCAAAAAGTTTAGTTTCAAAATTTAAAATTGATAAAAACAATTGGATCGTGTTTTATTACGCGTTTGCTTATGTTGGAATATTTGGATTGTTTGCTTTAGCAATTTATTATTCGAATTAGAATGTTTATTTAAATACTTTATTAAATATGTAATTGGTTCTTCGAACAGCATGTTTAAAGTCTAGTATTTTGTTTATTTCTTTTTTTGTTAATAATTTATTTATCTCTGGATCCTTTTCTAATACTTTTGCAAAGTCTTCACTGGTTTTCCAGACTTGCATTGCATTTTTTTGAACTATTTTGTATGCCTTTTCTCGAGCTATTCCTTTTTGAGTTAAAGTGAGCATTAACCCCTCAGACATTGGTAATTTGTTAAGTCTATTTATATTTTTCATCATATTTTTTGGATAGACGATTAAGTTTTTAATAATCGCATTCATTCTTGATAATGCAAAATCCAACATAATATTTGCATCGGGGGCCATTATTCTTTCAACACTTGAATGTGAAATATCTCTTTCATGCCACAAAGATATATTTTCCATTGAAGGTAACGCATAGCTTCTAATTAATCGGGCTAGTCCCGTTAGATTTTCTGATAAAACAGGATTCCTTTTATGTGGCATGGCTGAAGAACCTTTTTGACCCTTTGAGAAAAATTCTTCTACCTCTAATACTTCTGTGCGCTGCAGGTGCCTTATTTCAGTTGCTAAACGCTCTATTGAACTGGCAATTATTGCAAGTGTTGTGAAATATACCGCATGTTTATCTCGAGGGATAATTTGAGTAGATATTTTTTCAGATTTCAGTCCAAGTTTTTTTGAAACATATTGTTCTACTCTAGGATCAATATTCGCATAATTTCCTACGGCTCCAGAAATTGCGCAGCAAGATATTTCTTTAGTTGCTAATGATAAACGCTCTTTGTTTCTTTTAAATTCTTCATAGAACGAAGCCATTTTAATACCAAAAGTTGTAGGTTCAGCATGGATTCCATGACTTCTTCCAATGCATAATGTATTTTTATGTTTTATAGCTACTTTTTTAATTGATTTTAAAAGATTAGATAATTCATCATCTATTATTTTTGCTGATTTTTTTAATTGAATATTAAATGCAGTATCTAATATATCTGAAGAAGTTAGACCTTGGTGTAGGAATCTTGCTGGGGGTCCAACATATTCAGAGATTGATGTAAGAAAGGCAATAACGTCGTGTTTTACCTTTTTTTCTATTTGGTCAATTCTTTTTTCATTTATCTTTGCTTTTGATTTAACTTTTCTAGCTGTACCTTTTGGAACAGTGCCTAACTTTTCCATTGCTTCACAAGCATAAAGCTCAATCTCAAGCCATATTTGAAATTTGCTTTTTGAACTCCATATTTCTGTCATTAGAGTTCGCGAGTATCGAGGGATCATATATCAGTTGTTTTAATCTTTTATTTAAGGTTTATCAAGACCTGCTGGAGATTTAGTAAATATTTCATAGCCTTGTGCAGTAACTCCAATGCTATGCTCAAATTGTGCAGATAGAGTCTTGTCTTTTGTTACAGCAGTCCAACCATCCTTTAGCATTCTGATATCGTATTTTCCAACATTTATCATTGGTTCAACTGTAAAGAACATTCCTTCTTCAATAGATTCCCCTTCATTCTTATCACCGTAATGAAGGATATTTGGATATTCATGGAATACTTTTCCTAGACCATGGCCACAAAAGTCTCTTACGACACTATAGTTAAGAGATTCAGCGTATGATTGAATAGCGTGACCTAAATCGCCAAGCTTTGCTCTTGGGGATATTTTTTCAATACCTTTATGCATTGCCTCAAAAGTGCAATCAATTAGACGTTGAGCTTTTGTACTAATATTTCCAACAGGAAACATTCTGCTCGTATCTCCATGCCAACCATCAAGGATCACAGTTACATCAATATTAACTATGTCACCAGATTCTAAAATTCTTGATGATGGTATTCCATGACAGATTACATGATTAATAGAAGTACACACTGATTTTGGAAAACCTTTATAGAAAAGAGGTCCGATTAATCCTCCATTTTTATTAATGAACTCAAAAGCTTTGTTATCTATTTCTTCTGTCGTAATTCCTGGCTTTACAACATCAACAAGCATATCCAAAGTTGACGCGGCTAAATGACCTGCTTTACGCATGCCTTCAAAATCATCTTTATGATGTATTACTTTATTCATTTTCTATAAACTTTATTTTCCTATCTATTTGAATTTTATTATTTTCAAACTTGCAATTATAACAAAGTATCTCAACCCCAGATCTAATAGCTTCCTTTAGGTTTGAGTTATACTTTTCATCAATTTCTTTTGCAATCCGAAAATACTTACAATCATCCCTTTGGATAAGATAAAGCATTATTGCTCGAGTTTTTTTGTTTTTAATTTTTTGAAGTTCTTTTAGATGCTTGCTTCCTCTTTCAGTAATTGCATCAGGAAATTCTGCTATTCCTTTCTTTAAAGACAAGGTGACATTCTTCACTTCTATATATATTTCTTCATCAATATTATTTTGAACCAAAAAATCTATGCGAGAATTTTCTCCGTATTTAACTTCTCTTTTTAAATTTATTATTTTTTTTAGACTTCTAATCTTATTTGAGATCAATGCCTCTTCGACAATTCGATTTGCACGATGAGTATTGACACCTACATTTGCACCGTCTTGTTTAATTATTTCTAATGTAAATTTAAGTTTTCGGTCTTTATTATCAACTTTGGTTAATTTTATAGAATTACCTTCTTTCAGGAGTCCTAACATTGATCCAGTATTTGGACAATGGGCAGTAACTATCTGTTTTGTATTATCAAGTTGAACATCGGCAAAAAATCTCTTATACCTTTTGATGAGTTTACCAGAAATAAATCTTTTATTTGGTTGATCCATTAAATTATGAAAGCAGCATTAATTATCATAGGCAATGAAATTTTATCTGGGCGCACCCAAGATAAGAACCTATCATATCTTGCAAATTGGTTGAATGAAATAGGTATTCAACTATCTGAAGTGAGAGTGATAAGAGATGAAGAGGAAGTTATTATTGAAACTGTAAATTATCTCAGAAAAACATACAATTATGTTTTTACAACAGGAGGAATAGGTCCTACCCATGATGACATAACTTCATTAAGCATTGCTAAAGCATTTAATGTTGACTTAGCAGTTAATGATAAAGCTTTATCTATATTAAAAGAATACTACAAGGATTCTGAACTAACTGACGCAAGAATGAAAATGACAATGATTCCTAAAGGAGCAGAGTTAGTTGATAATCCAATAAGTAAAGCGCCAGGATTTAAAATGGAGAATGTCTTTGTAATGGCAGGAATTCCATCGATAATGCAGGGAATGCTTGAAGGAGCAAGGAAGCACCTTAAAGGTGGAGATATTATTAAATCTACCTCTGTTGATGTTTTTACACCGGAAAGTAATGTTGCTGAAGAGCTTACTGAACTTCAAAATAACTACCCTGGTGTTGAGATTGGAAGTTATCCATTTTCAAAGGAAAACAGATTTGGAACTTCCTTGGTTTTAAGGTGTGAAGATGTGACACTACTTAAAAAATGTGAGTTAGAATTATTAAAAATTGTAGATAAATTTAAGTCCTAATTACGACTAATTATTAGATTGATTATTAAGTTATTGATTCTAATAAATATTTATCCATATTAATGCTTTACTTACTTAATTTTAGAAATAAAATTTGCTTAATTTTATAAAATAAAAGGGGATTCATTTATGTCCAAAGTTTTAATACTAAACCCTAGTGATCATGTTGCCATTACTTTTTGGTTGATTTCTATGGCCATGGTTGCTGCAACTGCTTTTTTCTTTTTAGAAAGAGACAGAGTAGCTGGTAAATGGAAAACGTCACTTACAGTAGCTGGATTAGTTACTGGTGTAGCGGCGTGGCACTACTTCTATATGAGAGGCGTATGGGTAGCTACTGGGGATTCACCTACAGTACTTCGATACATTGACTGGTTAATTACAGTACCTCTTCAAATTGTTGAATTTTACGTAATTCTTGCTGCTGTAACCACTGTAGCTGTTGGCTTATTCTGGAGATTGCTAGTTGCATCTCTAGTAATGCTTGTCTTCGGTTATGTTGGTGAAACAGGAGCATTAAATACAACATTAGCGTTTGTCATCGGAATGGCAGCTTGGTTGTATATCGTTTACGAAATTTTTGCAGGTGAAGCTAGCAAAGCGAATGCTGGAAGTGGAAATGCTGCTGGACAAGCAGCGTTTAACGCTTTGAGATTAATTGTTACAGTTGGATGGGCAATTTATCCGCTTGGTTATGCTATTGGTTATTTTGGTGGCGGCGTAGACGCTGGCAATCTTAACCTTATTTACAACGTTGCAGACTTTGTAAATAAAATTGCATTTGGTATGGCTATCTATGTAGCTGCTATATCTGACAGCAATTAATAACCTGCGATCTAACTATCTAAAAGGGGCCTCTTCGGGCCCCTTTTTTTTAACTATTTATTTCTTTGAGTGCTTATAAAGGACTAGTAGCTAATTCAATTAATCGATATAAAATAGTATTTAGTGGCCTCATGGCGGAATTGGTAGACGCAAAGGACTTAAAATCCTTTGGGATTTATTCCCGTCCCGGTTCGAGTCCGGGTGAGGCCACCAATTTTCCAATAGATATTTGACAATAAGATTGCTATAGTAAATTCCGCATATTATGAAAAATACTAAATTAATTTTTTCCTCTTTTATTGTTTTCTGTTTGCTTGGCTCTATAAGCTTTGGTGGCAGTCTTGAGAATGCTTTTTTAAGCAAAACAAATCAGTTTATAGATAAGGTAACATCAAGTTTTACCAACCTAATTAAAGGAAACGATCGAGTTAAGTATTTGGATTTTAAGGTTGATGTTCAGGAGAGCTTAAAACCTACAATTTCTATGACTAATGTGAATAGAATTATTGAGAATACAAATAGTGCTTTCTTTAATCAGAACTCTCTATCTCTTCATGATAATGATCAAACAATCAATTTTGGATTAGGGTATAGATCACTTATTAACGATGACACGATAATGTTAGGAGGCAATGTTTTTCTAGATTATTCATTTGATGAACAGCATCAAAGACAGGGAGCGGGGGTAGAAGCTATTTCGAGCGTATTTGATGTTCGAGGAAATTATTATGATGCAACAAGTGGAATACAAACACTTGGAGACGGAAGTACAGAAGAAGCTTTAGATGGATGGGATGCGCGACTTGATTATCATCTCCCAGTAGCAAATGATGTCAGAATATTTGCTGGACTTTTTGAATTTGAAAATGCAGCTGGCACTTATGAATTAGATGGTGAAAAATACGGGCTTGCAGGAAGAATAGACAGATTAAGTTTTGAAGCAGGGTATATAGATGATAATAAAACTGGAGATGGTTCATTTGCAAATATTACCTATATATTTCCTCTAGGAGCGAACAAAGCAACAAAGATAAATTCTGCTGGAAACTTTATGGAATATGTTAGCGTGCGTGATCGACTATATGAACCTGTTAAGAGAGAAAACAAAATCAGAGTAGTGAAAATTAGTGCTGCAAATATTGTAGTGAGTGGATTCTAAATTATGAGTAGATTAATTTCGTATATCTTTTTATTTATAAGTCCGGTTGTTCTAAACTTAGCTTTTAGTTCTTATTCTTATGCAGTATTGAGTAATAGTGTTGAAAATCTTAAAACTTGTGGATCAGGAAAGACTTATAGTGAAGATTCTGACTCATGCGGTGGTTCATGTGCTGTAAACGAATCTGGTGCAATAATTATTGCAAGCAATGGGCTACCTTATGATGCTGAGACCTCAGACGCTTATCGAGACAGTTGCAATATGATACCTGACTTGTACCGTGTAACTCTTTACAAAGGAGGGCTTTGTACATCAGATCCATATTCAGCTTCAGGTACAACTGTTGATTATACTACTAGCTGTGATTTATTTTTTGATGACTCCTCTGGAAAAGCAATTACTTTAACTAATCAAGGTGATGGTACTGCAACCGCTAGCCCATCTTTAGTTGATGATGGTGTTAATCTTGGAATTAAGACATATACACATGCTTTTATGGTAATGAGTAACCATTTGCAAATTAAGCATGATCAAACATATGATTTTAGTGGTACTGCAACTGCTTCAGCAATGAAAGGTGGAGGTGATACAGTTTCATCAGGAACTACATGTTGGACAGTAGATAGAACATCTACTTATTCAAATTTAGACGGGACGACAGGAGCCAATCATGGTTCGGTCGCACTAAGAATTGGAGATGGAACTGTAGCAGAGGCGAGCACTAAGTGTGGTTCCGCAGTTGATGGAACATTTGACTATGCTACAGAAATTATAGAAACTTTTGGTGAGGCAAGTGGCAATTGGAACGCTAGCGCTGTGACTTCAAGATGGCCATATGCAGACTCATCGTTAGGCGGAGGAACAAAAGCTGCAATTCTATTACAGTCAGATTTAGAAACAGTTGCTACTACAATGGAAAATGGAGTAGCAATGTTATATGCAGTTGATTTAACAAATCCATTAGTTATTACAGAAAACACTACTCAGTTCAATATAGGTTTTGGCCTTTCAGGATCTGTGAGTGTTGATTTTACTACACAAGATGGTGCAGATAATTTTCTTTTTATAACAAAGCATGGCGCTGATCCAGTAGATATTCTTTTTACTGCAAATTAAAATTTAAACTGTTCGTTTAAAATTCTCTCTTCAAATGAATGCTGGGCATCAAACAAAAGTTGAACAGATTTTTGATTATCTTGTTTTATTGTAACAGACTCAATATCTCTAAATTCAGTACTATCGGCAACAGCACTAACAGGTCTTTTTTTATTATCAATAATTTTAAACTTAACTTCTGAATTATTATTTAGTATGGCGCCTTTCCATCTTCTCGGTCTAAAAGCACTTATAGGAGTTAACGCTAAAACATCGGCATTAATTGGAAGAATAGGTCCATGAGCAGATAGATTGTAAGCTGTGCTACCAGATGGCGTTGATAATAATACACCATCACATACTAGTTCTTCTAATCTAACATTTTTATCTATTGAAATTTTAATCTTAGCAGCTTGATGAGTTTCTCTAAGTAAAGATACTTCATTAATTGCTATGGCACTATGTTCTGATCCATCTGTTGATTTAGCAGTCATTGATAGTGGTTTAATTTTTATTGATTGTGATGAATCTAATCTTTGTATTAGATCTTCATCATTAACCATGTTCATTAAGAAACCAACACTACCGTAGTTTAAACCAAATAGAGGTAAATTTTTTTCCATTTGTTTTTTTATTACCTCAAGCATGAATCCGTCACCGCCAAGCACAACTATAACATCGGCATTTTCAGCAGTATTGGTGCCAAATTTTTTCTCTAAACTTTCTTTTTTCTTTTGAGCTTCTTCATTGTTAGAGGCTAAAAAGAATGGCTTTTGTAGTTTCATATTTAATTATCTATAAAAAAATAATTGTTTATCTTAAAATAACTGTGAATTGAACCTCAAAATAATATATTGCAAGTTATATGAGTAAAAACCACTATATTCTATCAATAGATCAGGGGACTACCAGTTCAAGAGCGATAATATTTGACATTAATGGCCAAATTTTGGCTCAGAAGAATTTTGAATTTAAACAATATTATCCAAAAAATGGCTGGGTAGAACACGACCCTAATGAAATTTTAGATACAGTAATTAAAGCAATTAAACATGCCATTACTGAATCTAAAATTAATGTTGAAGATATTTGCACTTCAGGCATAACAAATCAAAGAGAAACAATAGTAGCTTGGGACAAGTCAACGGGTCAGCCAATATATAATGCAATTGTTTGGCAAGACAGAAGAACAGAAGATATTTGTGAAAATTTAAGAGGCAAGAATTTAATCAAAGAAATTCAAAAAAAGACAGGACTCATCATTGATCCTTATTTTTCTGCAACTAAGATCAAATGGATCATCGAAAATGTTAATGAAGCAAAAAAAATCATTAGTAATAAAAATTTATTGGTTGGAACAATAGATAGCTGGCTCATCTGGAATTTTACTAAGGGAGAATGTCATTTAACTGATGCAACCAACGCTTCAAGAACAATGCTATATAATATCAATAAAGACAAATGGGATTCTGAACTGCTAGAGCTACTAAATATTCCTCATGAAATTTTACCAGAAGTAAAAAATTCAACAGATAATTTTGGCCTGATTAATAAAGAATTTTTTGGATCTGAAATCCCTATAGAAGGAGTTGCAGGAGATCAACAAGCTGCATCATTTGGTCAATTATGTTTTGATAAGGGAATGATTAAGTCTACTTATGGAACCGGGTGTTTTATGTTAATGAATACAGGAATTGAAATGATGCTTTCTAAATCTAATCTTTTGTCTACTACAGCCTATAAAACATCTTTAGAGAGAAAGTTTGCATTAGAAGGTAGCATATTTAATGCAGGAACAGTGGTTCAATGGATGAGAGATGAGCTTAATTTCATTAATGATTCCTCAGAGGTAGAAGAATTGGCAAGCAAGAGTAAGAATAGCATTTATTTTGTTCCTGCATTTACGGGTTTGGGTGCTCCGTATTGGCGTTCAGATATAAGAGGCTCAATTCATGGGATTACTAGAGACACAACAAAAGCTGATGTAGCTCTTGCAGCATTAAAATCAATTTGTTTTCAAACTAGGGACTTATTTGCTTGCCTAATCAAAGATACTGGAACAGAGGCTAAAGATTTTGTTATGCGTGTAGATGGCGGCATGTCTAGGAATAACCTTATGATGCAATATCTATCTGATATTTTAGGAATAAAGGTTGAACGTCCATTAAACCAAGAATCTACTGCTACTGGGGCAGCATATTTAGCTGGTTTACAATCTGGGTTATATAAAGATATTGCAGACCTAAAGGAATTATGGAAAACTGACACCGTTTTTGAGCCAAATAAAACTACTGATCATCTAGAAGATGAATATGAGGGTTGGACTAAGACAATTAATAGATTGATAAATAATGGTTGATGTAAAAAATTCAGTTTCAAAGGAAGAGTGGGAAGTAAGAACAGATCTTGCTGCGTTCTATAGAACTATTCCATATTTTGGATGGGATGATTTAATTTTTACACACATTTCGGCTAAAGTTCCTGGAGCAGATAATGAATTCTTAATTAACCCGTATGGTTTCTTATTTGAAGAAATTACAGCCTCAAATTTAGTAAAAGTAGACTTAAAGGGTAAAATTATAAGTGAAACAAATAATTTCATTAATCCTGCTGGATTTACAATTCATAGTGCAATTCATGAAGCAAGAGAAGATGCCCATTGTATCGTTCATCTACATTCAAATGATGGAGTTGCTGTTGCTTCATTAAAAGATGGACTATTGCCTCTTTCTCAGACTGGAATGTTAGTAAGAAATGAAATTGCTTATCATGATTATGAAGGGGTAGCATTATTTGAAGAGGAAAAAGAAAGGTTAGTAGATGATCTTGGTGAGAAGAAACTTATGATTTTAAGAAACCATGGAACTCTTGCAGTTGGTGGAAATGTATCTGAAGCCTTTACAAGCATATACTTCTTAGAAAAGGCATGCACTTATCAGGTCCGAGCTATGGCTGGCAAGCTTGAGTTAAATGATCCTTCAGATGAAGCTAAGGAAACAACACGTCAGCAAGGAGAGGGTTCTACTTCTTTGGCAGCGGCATTAGTGTGGCCAGCCATAAGAAGGAAGATGGAAAAAATTGATCCATCTTTCATGAATTAATGTAAGTGAACTATATATATATTAAATACATAGTTTATATTTCATTAATGATATTAAACGTAATAAAATTTTTTAATAATATAGGGAGAAAATAAATGAAAATATTATGTATTTTATATGATGATCCAAAGGGAGGAATGCCTAGCAAATATGCTTTAGACAGTATTCCAAAATTGGATAAATATCCAGATGGCATGACATTACCGTCGCCTAAGGCTATTGATTTTAATCCAGGCGATCTACTAGGATGTGTATCTGGTGAATTAGGTTTAAGAAAATTCTTAGAAGATGCTGGACATACATTGGTTGTTACTTCAGATAAAGATGGTGATGGCTGTCAGGCTGATAAAGAATTGGTTGATGCAGATGTTGTAATATCTCAACCGTTCTTTCCTTATTATTTAACAAGAGAAAAAATGGAGACTGCTCCAAATTTAAAAATGGCAATTACTGCCGGTATTGGATCTGACCACGTAGATTTACAGGCTGCAATGGACAGAAAAATTGATGTCGTTGAAGTAACTTTCTGTAATTCAAGATCTGTTGCTGAACATATTGTCATGATGATTTTATCTCTTGTGAGAGACTATCATAATCAGCACAAGATTATTAATGACGGTGGTTGGAACATTGCTGATGCTGTTCAACGTTCATACGATCTTGAAGGTATGCACGTAGGTACTGTTGCTGCCGGTAGAATTGGTCTAGATGCATTAAGAAAATTAAAACATTTCGATGTTAATATGCATTACTTTGATAGACACAAATTGCCAGATGAAGTTGAAAAAGAATTAAACTTAACTTTTCATGATTCAGTAGAATCTCTAGTTGCAGTATGTGATGTAGTAACAATCAACTGCCCACTTCATCCTGAAACTGAGCATATGTTTAATGATGAACTGATTAGCAAGATGAAACGAGGTGCTTACATTGTAAACACTGCTCGAGGTAAAATCTGTGATAAAGATGCTATTGCACGTGCTCTAGAGTCTGGTCAATTGAGTGGATATGCAGGAGACGTTTGGTTTCCTCAACCAGCTCCAAATGATCATGTTTGGAGATCAATGCCTCACCATGGAATGACACCTCACACTTCAGGAACATCATTATCTGCTCAGGCAAGGTATGCTGCTGGTGTAAGAGAAATACTAGAATGTTTCTTTGATGGTACTCCAATTAGAGATCCATATCTTATTGTTCAAAATGGTGAACTAGCTGGAATGGGCGCGCACTCTTATAGTAAAGGAACAGCTACAGGCGGTTCTGAAGAAGCGGCTAAATATAAAAAACAATAATTTAAATTTCATATAGGACGGATGAAAATCCGTCCTATATAATGAGAATATGCTTAGCGTATTCAAAAATTACTTTGCACATTCAACGATTATTGGTTTTCTAATCATGGCAGCTGCTGGGCTGTACTATATTTTTTCTACAAATTTAATTATCGAGAACATCTATTGGTTTTTTATTCCAATTATTCTTGCGCCTTTTTATGAGTGGTATGTTCATAAATATCAACTTCATAAGCAATTAAAAAAAAAAGATGGATGGTATCGGAGGTATCAAATTATTCTTCATCATGGACATCATAGAGATCCAGATAATATTAACCTTCAATTCGCTCCTTGGAGGTATTTGATCTATACATACGGACAAGTTTATCTTCTATATTCATTAATTTTCTTTAACTTTTCAACTTCTATGGTCCCGTTTACTGGACATCTTGTTTATCATTTGTGGTATGAATGGATACATCTAGCCCACCATTCAAAAGATTACAAACCAGTAACTACTGTTGGAAAAAATTTAAGAGAATCTCATATGAGTCATCACTTTCATAATGAGAATTATAATTGGGGTATTACTAATATGATAGGGGATTATTTTTTTGGTTCTTTAAAAGATAATAAATCAATTAAAAAAAGCTCTACAACAAAATCTATAGCAGGTTACACTGATTAATCCTATATGATGGATTAGCATAAAAAATATATAAAATGGTGCCCTCACACGGACTTGAACCGCGAACCTATTGATTACAAATCAATTGCTCTACCAATTGAGCTATGAGGGCAAAAAGGTCTTTCGAGGTTTATAATTTACCATATTCATGCAGTCAATTAAAAGCTGTCTAATTGTATTTTTAAAGAAATATATTGATTTTAGACTTACATATTTTTAACTAGGAAACCCATTTGTTTCACTAGAATTTCATGAGCTTGTGGTCCAACATGACAAAAATCAATGTAGCAATCATTACAGCCATCATAAGTTCTTGAAAGGTCAATAAAATTTATTTTTGAATCAAGTGCATATGACCTAATGAGAGGATAAACCGTCTTGTATTGGTTAGACATCTCCTGAATACTTCGATCACTTACACCTTCTTTTAAAATATTAAGATAGTCAATATTTGGGGTTCCAATATATGATACAGGTTGGAGTATAGCAAAAAATTCTAGATTATTCGCCTCTGATAATTGAGCAGCTTGTTTCCATGTTTCTACAAGTACACGAGCAACGTAATGAGCTCGATTTTTATCATCAGCACAAGAGTAGTAGAGCTCTGCTTTTTTATTTTTAGAAGTGTTAATAGAAGGTTTAAGTTTTCTTTTTACAACTTGGAACATATCAATTAATTGTGAAAAAGTTCTTTTAAAACTCCACTTGTTATCTCGATCCCCAGGCATCCATAGATTTATTACTTTTTCCTTTTCCAATGTATTTCTTATTTTTTCTTCATATACAGTGTTTAATCCTAAAACTTCTGATCTGCAAAGAGATGCGATATCATTAACTCCATCATAAAAAACAACAGTACTTTTTTTGTTAGAACCATTAATTTTTTTCTGAATTAATAGATTTTGCAAATATGCTAAAGATTGCCTAGCTGAATAACCATCTTCACCAAAATTAAAAGACTTAATATGATATTCTTTAGAAAATAAAGAAGGAAAAGTATTCTCGTCATTAACACCAGTACCCCAAGTGGTTGAGCCTCCAAAAAACAAAACTTCTTGATTTGAAGATTTTATATTAGCCTCTAAAGTTATACGATTGCCGTTTTTTATATTTATTGTTTCGCCATTAAAATCATCTCTTCTCCACGTTATAAAATCATAATATTTTACAGGTATAATAGATAATTCTTCAAAGTGTTTTTTTGCCCAATTATGTTCAGAATATAAATGCACATCTGACCTTTTGTCATTAAAAGATTGAGTTAAATTATCATTAAGAAAAATTTTCCATATTCCAAAAATTATAGGTGGTGAAATAATTAATAAAAACAATAAAGAAAAAATTAGGGAAATGTTTATTGCTAAAATTTTAATCCAGTTCATATTTTTCCTTATAGTTTTCTTTAAGGCTTTTATCTTGATCTTCTTTATAAAGAAGAAAATCTTCGACTATTAGAATATCTAGTTCTGTGCCCATAAAGCATTTAAACGCATCTTCTGGGGAGCAGACGATTGGTTCTCCGCGAACATTAAATGATGTATTTACTATTAAAGGACAATTCGTTAGTTCTTTAAATTGAGAAATAAGAGAATAATAGCGAGGATTGGTATCTTTGTGAACTGTTTGGATTCGTGCACTATAATCTACGTGTGTAACAGCGGGGACACTAGAACGTGGAATATTTAGTTTATCAATTCCAAATAAAGATTTTTGGTCATTAGTCATATTTAAACATTTATCTTTCTTAACACCAGCTACTATCATCATGTATGGACTGTCTTCGGTTAATGTAAACCAATCACTAACGTTTTCACTTATAATGCTTGGCGCAAAGGGTCGGAAACTTTCCCTATATTTAACTTTGAGATTAAGTTGTTTTTGCATAACTTTAGATCTTGGATCGGCAATAATACTTCTAGCTCCCAATGCTCTTGGTCCAAACTCCATTCTTCCTTGCATCCATCCTATTGCCTTTCCTTTTGATAATTCAATAGCAGTTCTTTCTATAAGATTTGCTTCATCTAATTTATGATAGCTTGCCCCAGTATTTTTAAGAAATAGTTCTATCTCATTATTTGAATATTTAGGTCCTAATAGAGAACCTTTCATCATATCACCTTGAGGATTTTGATTTCGAGGCTTATTATACATAATATAGTAAGCACCCATAGCTGCCCCAAGAGCTCCTCCTGCATCTCCAGCGGCTGGTTGTATCCAAATTTTATCAAATATTTTTTCTGATTGAAGAATACCATTAGCAACACAGTTCAATGCTACTCCTCCAGCTAAACATAAATTTTTTTCCCCAGTTTCTTTAGAAATAGATTTTGCTAATTTTATTAAAACTTCTTCAGTTACTTTTTGTACTGAAGATGCAAGATCCATTTCTTTTTGTGTAATTGATTCCTCAGATTTTCGTGGTGGGCCACCAAATAAATTATCAAACTTCTTATTTGTCATTTTTAATCCAGTGCAGTAATCAAAATAATCCATATTCAGATGAAAACTTCCATCTTCTTTTATGTCTATTAGTTTTTCTTTTATTAATTTTGTATATTTAGGCTCTCCATATGGAGCTAGTCCCATAACTTTATATTCACCAGAATTTACTTTAAAACCAATGTAATATGTAAAAGCAGAATACAGTAGACCTAGAGAGTGAGGGAAATGGATCTCCTTATGGACTGATATTTTGTTTTGATGTCCAATTGCAAGTGATGTTGTCGTCCATTCTCCAACTCCATCTAATGTAAGTATAGCTGCTTTATTAAAAGGGGATGGAAAGAATGCACTAGCTGCATGAGATAAGTGGTGTTCAGAGAATAATAAACGATTATGCCAATTTATTTTTTCTTTAAATGTATTCTCTAATTCTCTTACGAGCAAAGATTTCTGGAAAAGTTTATCTCTTATCCATAATGGCATTGCTTTAAAGAAGCTACGAAAACCACGTGGTGCAAAAGCAAGATAAGTCTCAATTAATCTTTCAAATTTAAGGAAAGGTTTTTCATAAAAAACTACTGATTCTAATTTTGAAGGTAAAATTTTTGCTTCTTTTAAACAATATTTAATAGCATTTCTAGGAAAGTCTTGATCATGTTTTTTCCTTGTAAAACGTTCTTCTTGAGCTGCAGCTACAATAATTCCATCTTTTAGGATACAAGCTGCACTATCATGATACCAAGCTGATATTCCAAGTATGTACATAGTTTAAAATTGCTGTTTAAAAGATTGTGGATTCAGTTCCTTTGATTCTCTTTTTCTCCAATAGGATTTTTTTGTTGGACTTTTTAGAAGGAGTTCATCGCGTTTAAATAATCTCATAAAAATTCCTACAGGAGTGAAGATAAGTAAGAAAATAATACCCATAACTACGGGGCTAACTATTTTTCCTAAGACTATACCTATATATATCCAAAATTTATTTAGTGGTAAAAGTAGCGTATCTTTAAATAATGCTAAAAAGAAAAAAAGAGTACTTAAACAAATAAATATTGTTGCAATAAATAGATTGTTGTTAAGATAAAAATAGATAGCTATAACTATGAATATTATAGAGAAAAAAATTCCAAATTTTCGATTAGAAGGAAGTTCTATTTCATTTTGATTAATAAGCATTTTACGAATTTTAATTTATATTTAGGTTATGAATATTATTTAACCTTATAGAATATATATGTATTAAACTCAAAAAATTGTGTAAATGAATGGTGCAATAATTGGTTGACCTTGAACAAAAATCAATAAACCGCCAATAATCAAAGAAAAAGCAATAATTGGCGCTAGCCATAGTTTTTTTCTTACTTTTAAAAATTGCCAAAGCTCTGAAATAAAACTCATTTGCTACACTTTATAAAATTATAGTTAAGTTGTCTCGAAAGAAAAAAACTTTTTGAATTTTTGTAAAACAGGTTTAACCTTTTTCTTCATATACCGGAGTAAATAATGGCAAAAAACTTAATTGAAAGATTAGATTCTGGGATTTTACTATGTGCTGAGGGTTACCTTTTTGCAATGGAGCGGAGAGGTTATTTATCAGCAGGAGCATTTGTCCCTGAGGTTGTACTAGAACATCCAGAAGTTGTAAGTCAGTTACATAGAGAATTTATAAGGGCTGGCTCTGATATCGTTCAAGCATTTACATATTATGGTCATAGAGAAAAACTACGTTTAATTGGGAAAGAAGAACTTCTAGAACCAATGCAAAAGAACGCTCTGCAGATTGCAAAAGATGCTGCTAAAGAATTTAAAGATTTAGATTTAATGGTTTGTGGTGATGTTGCGAATACAAATATTTACGATCCTAACGATAAACAAACACATGTCGAATGTCAGAGGATGTTTGAAGAACAAGTTAAATGGGCAAAGGAAGCCGGTGTAGATTTTATTATTGCAGAAACTATTAACTGGACTGGTGAGATGGAGATTGCATTAAAAGCAATTAAACAAGAAGGAATTATTGCAATTACAAATTTTGCAATTCCAAAAGGTGATGTTACTAGAGAAGGTCATAGCCCTGAAGATGCGTGCAAGATGATGGAAGATCAGGGCGCTGATGTTGTTGGATTGAATTGTTATAGAGGTCCAGAAATGATGATGAAGTTATTAACAAAGATCAGAGACAAAGTTTCTTGTCATGTTTCAGCTCTACCTGTTCCTTACAGGACAACAGAAGATTACCCAGGATTTTTAAATCAGCCAGCAGATGTTGTAGATAGTCAGTGCTCATGTATTCCAGGTGAAAATGCATTTCCAGTTGCTTTAGATAATCTTTATTGTAATAGATTTGAAATGGCTGAGTTTGCTAAACAATGTGAAAGTCAAAATATTAACTTTATTGGAATATGCTGTGGAGCTGAACCTCATCATGTTAGAGAAATGGCTGTAGCTCTTGGCAGAAAACCAATATCATACAAATATTACCCTGACATCAGTAGACATTGGTTGCACGGAAAAGATGATTCATTTCTTGATATCAACACAAGTATGAGCAAAAAATATTAGTTTATGGAAAGTCACGCCAAGGTAGTAGTTATTGGCGGAGGTGTTGTCGGATGCTCAATTCTTTATCATTTATCTAAATTTGGATTGAAAGATTGTATTTTACTTGAGCGTAAGGAATTAACTTCCGGATCCTCTTGGCATGCTGCGGGCAATGTTCATGTGATTTCTTCTGATCCAAATATTTCTCGGATGATGGCTTATACAATTGGTCTGTATAAAGAGATTGAGCAAGAGTCAGGCCACTCCGTTGGATTTAAAGCAAGCGGGGGATTTTATTTAGCGTCGAATGATGTATGGGCTGATTATTTAAAAAGAGAAAGGTCTAAAGCACGTTACATGGGCCTAGATCAGGAATTTATTTCATTAGAAGAGGTTAAAAAAAAACACCCTTTGATTGATCCTAACAAATACCTCTTGGCTTTATGGGATCCAATTGATGGTGAAGTTGATCCTTCAGGAGTAACTTACGCCTTTGCAAAAGCTGCAAAGGTACATGGTGGAAAATATTATACAAATACAGTGGTTACAGATACTCAACAAAAAACTGATGGGTCTTGGGATGTAATCACTGATAAAGGAAATATTAATGCAGAAATAGTTATAAATGCAGGAGGTTTATGGGCTAGAGAGGTCGGCAAATTAGCTGGAATTAATTTACCAGTACAACCAATGGAGCACCACTATTTAATTACAGAGCCCATTCCTGAAATAGAGGCAATGGGAAACGAAAAAAGGTTGCCTATTGGAACAGATTTTGAAGGCAACATATATTTTAGACAAGAGGGGCAAGGTATGTTGCTTGGAACGTATGAACAAAAATCAACTCCTTGGAAAGTTGATGGAACACCTTTAGATTTTGGCCAAGAATTATTAGAACCTAAATTAGAAAATATTCAGGATAGATTAGCTATAGGATTTAAGAGGATGCCAGCTTTAGAGAAGGCAGGAATAAAAAACATTGTTAATGGGCCTTTTACTTTTGGTCCTGACGGCAGTCCTTTAATAGGTCCAGTGCCTGGAATGAAGAATTACTGGGTTGCAGTTGGTGTGATGGCTGGTTTTTGCCAGGGAGGTGGAGTAGGAAAATGCATTGCTGAATGGATTATTGATGGTGAACCATCGATAGATGTTTGGGCAATGGACGTTGCTAGGTTTGGTGAATATGCATCACCACATTATGGCACGATAAAATCTTCTGAGAATTATGAAAGAAGATTCATTATGACGTTTCCAAATGAAACATTACCTAAAGGAAGAAAACAAAAAACGACAGCATTGTATGATCGATTTGTATCACAAGGTGCAGTCATGGGTGATAGTTTTGGATTGGAGAATGCCTTATGGTTTGCTAATGACAAAGAAGATGCTTATGAGGATCCAACCATCAAACGATCAAGATCACATGAATATGTATCAAAAGAAGTAACTAATGTAAGAGAAAATGTTGGAGTAATTGAATTAGCAAATTTTTCTAAACATGAATTTAAAGGAAAAGAATCAAGAAAATATTTAGATTTTGTACTAGCTGGGCGAATTCCAAAACCAGGTCGAATTTCTTTATGTCCAATGTTGACCATGAAGGGCAAATTGTGTGGAGACCTGACTGTGGCTTGTCTTAATGAAGAAGAATTTATTGTTTTTGGATCTGGTGCAGCTCAAGAGGCACATCGCAGGTGGTTTGAAAGTCATTTTGGCTCTCTAGATGTAAAATATAAAAATAGGTCTGATGATTTTCATGGACTGGCTATAGCAGGGCCAAGATCAAGAGATTTATTACAAAAGATAGTTAATGAGGATGTTTCAAATGATACATTTAAATTTAGAGATACGAAGAGGATGTTTGTTGCTGGAGTCCCTGCAATTGTGAACAGGATTTCTTTTACTGGAGAACTTGGATATGAAATTTATGTAGCTCCCCATTACCAGTTAAAGTTATATGAAGAAATTGAGAGTGCAGGAAAGGAATTTAGCATTAAACCTTTTGGCTCTAGAGCTTTGATGTCTATGAGGTTAGAAAAAAATTGGGGAGCATGGACTCTTGATTACAGACCTGATTTTACAGCAAAAGAATCTGGCCTAGATATTTTTGTAGACTGGAACAAAGATTTTATAGGGAAAGAGAGCGCTATGAATGATAATAGCAATTTAAAGCTAACCTCTCTTCTAATAAAAACCAGTGATATTGATGTTACAAATAATGAGGCTGTGATGAAAAAAGATAAGAGTATCGGGTATATTACTTCGGGCGGATATGCTCATTATGTAGGACAAAGCATTGCCTTTTCTTATTTAGATGAAACAGATATAAATTCTGGAGAAAGTATTCAAGTAGAAATCAATGGAGATTTGTACGACTCTATTATTATTAATAAGCCACTTTATGACCCTAGTGGTAAAAAGATGAGAATATGAAAAAGGAAGATGAAAAAAAATTATCTGATGTATTAGATCTTGCGAAGATAAAGGTAGTTACAAAACCTATAGCTGAATCTCACGGTCTTCCTAACGAATGTTATATGAGTGATGAGTATGCTAAGATTGAGAGAAAAAAATTATTTGAAGAAAAATGGTCTGTTATTGGTGTTGCAAGTTCTACTCCCAACCCTGGAGATATAAGGCCATTTGATTTATTAGATATTCCACTAATAGTTTTAAGAGATAAAAATAATAAGATCAGAGTCTTTCATAATGTATGTAGCCATAGAGGATTTAAACTTGTTCAACAGTCAGAAAAATTAAAAAAATTTATAAGATGCCCTTATCATTCATGGTCATACGATTTAGAAGGTGAATTAATTTCAACGCCGCATATTGGCGGAGTCGGTACGCATGAGTCAGATGATTTTGATAAATCATGCAATGGATTAAAAGAAGTAAGGTCTTACGTATGGATGGACCTTATTTTTGTAAATATATCTGCAAAAGCAGAACCATTTGATAAATTTATTAAGCCACTTGATAACCGATGGTCAGAATTCTTAACGAAGGAAGATAGAAAGTTAATTAGACATGCAATTGATCATGGATATTTTCAATTTAGGGTTAAAAGTAATTGGAAATTTGCCATTGAAAACTATTGTGAAAGTTATCATTTGCCTTGGATTCATCCAGATTTAAATTCTTATTCTAAGTTAGAAGATCATTACATGATTCTATCCAATAATAATGGATTTGCTGGACAAGGCAGTGTTACCTATAATCCAAATTTTATTTCTAAGGAGAAATTTAGTTGTTTTCCAAATTGGCCTAAGGACAAATTAGATCACGCCGAATATATTGCACTTTTTCCTAACGTAATGTTAGGAATTCATAGAGATCATTATTTTGCTTTTTGGTTAGAGCCAATTAATCATTCATCTACTATAGAACATATGGAAGTTTATTATGTTGGAGATGATTCAGCATATTCAGATCAATATAAAGAAATTAGAGAAGAGAATAGTAGTTTGTGGTTTAAGGTGTTATCAGAAGATATTAATGCAATTGAAGGAATGCAAGCAGGAAGAAATTCTCCTTCTTATACTGGTGGAAAATTTTCACCAGTAATGGATACAGCAGCCCATCATTTTCACAAGTGGGTAGCAACAAATATAATTTAATGTGAAGATTGTAAATCTTTATTGCTTAAATGATAGAATGCAACTGCAGCAGTATTAGATACGTTTAAACTTTCTAATTTATCACTAATTTTTATCTTAATTAATTCATCACAGAATGAAGAAGTAATTTTTCTCATCCCATCTGATTCAGATCCTAAAACTAAAACAGTTTTATTCGGAAAATCTATTTCACTTATTAATTTATTTGCTTTACCATCAAGTCCATATACCCAGTAACCATTATCTTTTAGCGTTTTGATTGCTGAAGATAAGTTGTTAATATAAGTAAATGGAACTTTATCCAATCCACCACATGCTGATTTCGCTATGAATCCATTTTCATTTACTGATTGGTTTTCTGTAAGAATGATACCGTCAATATTAAATGCCAGTGCTGACCTAAAAATTGCCCCAACATTTTGTGAGTCCTCGAGCTGATCAAGAAATACAAGTGTTGAATTATTTTTATCCTGATCACTTAAGAATTCTTTAATAGTTTTCTTTTGTATCTTTTCTACACTTAAACATATTCCTTGGTGGTTTATATTTTTGCCAATCAAGTTATCTATTTCTGTTCGCATTAGAATTTTTTGCTTTACCTTATTTAAGATATCAAGACCTTTTTCTTGTGCCATCCTCTTTTGAGCATCAGCTGTCAACAAGAGCTCATTTTTTCTTCTATTAGGGTTTTTTAAGGCAGCAACTGTTGCATGATAGCCATAAACCCAAAAGATCGAATTTTGTTGCCTTTTCGCGACTTTTTTGGATTTATTCTTCATAAGATTCCTAATTTATCAGCTAATTATATCTTGAGGTTAAAATTATTAATATTTATTGATTTAGCCTCATTTTTTAAATATAAGTCACCCCTTAAGCTTCATTAGGCAGTGATGTTTAGTGGGACTTATCTTGAGATATTTTTAGAAATAAAGAAACATTTGTTTTCTTTATTTTTTGTAAATATAAAGACTATCTCGGGAGGGGTGCCCGAGTGGTTAAAGGGGACGGGCTGTAAACCCGTTAGCTATGCTTACGTTGGTTCGAATCCAACCCCCTCCACCACGAAAAGGTACCTTAAGGTAGCTTGAAGGAGTAAGCGGGTGTAGCTTAGTGGTAAAGCTCCAGCCTTCCAAGCTGATTACGAGGGTTCGATTCCCTTCACCCGCTCCAAAATTAAATAACTTTGTTTTTAAATTGAGAGGAACAAACAAAATGGCTAAAGAAAAATTCGATCGAAGTAAACCACACTGTAACGTTGGAACTATCGGTCACGTGGATCATGGTAAAACTACTTTGACTGCGGCAATTACAAAAGTATTATCTGAAACAGGTGGAGCTGAATTTACAGCTTATGATTCTATCGATAAGGCACCAGAAGAAAAAGAACGTGGGATTACAATTTCTACAGCTCACGTTGAATATACAACTGATGCAAGGCACTATGCTCACGTTGACTGTCCTGGTCACGCGGACTATGTAAAAAATATGATTACTGGAGCAGCTCAAATGGATGGAGCTATTCTTGTTGTTAATGCCGCTGATGGTCCAATGCCTCAAACAAGAGAGCATATCCTTCTTGCTCGTCAAGTTGGCGTTCCTGCAATTGTTGTTTATTTAAACAAAGTTGATCAAGTTGATGACGCTGAGTTGCTTGAATTAGTTGAAGTGGAAATCAGAGACATATTAAATGAATATGAATTTCCTGGAGACACAACTCCAATCGTAAAAGGATCAGCTCTAGCGGCAGTTGAAGGTAGAGATGATGAAATGGGAAAGAATTCAATCAATGAGTTAATGAAGGCTGTAGACGAACATATTCCTCAACCTGAAAGAGATAAGGATAAGCCATTCCTTATGCCTATTGAGGACGTTTTCTCAATTTCTGGTCGTGGTACAGTTTGCACTGGAAGAGTTGAAAGCGGAGTTGTTAAAGTTGGAGAAGAACTTGAGATCGTAGGTATCAAGGATACTCAAAAAACGACTTGTACTGGAGTAGAGATGTTCAGAAAGCTTCTTGATACAGGAGAAGCAGGAGACAATATTGGAGCTCTTCTAAGGGGAGTTGAGAGAGATCAAGTTGAGAGAGGCCAAGTGCTTGCTCACCCTGGATCTATTACTCCTCATACTAAATTTAAATGTGAAGCTTATGTTTTAAAGAAAGAAGAAGGCGGACGTCATACACCTTTCTTTACAAATTATAGACCTCAGTTTTATTTCAGAACAACTGATGTAACTGGTGTGTGTCAGCTTCCTGAAGGAACAGAGATGGTTATGCCTGGTGACAACATTGCGATGGAAGTTGAATTAATAGCTCCAATTGCAATGGACAAAGGAGTTCGTTTTGCGATTAGAGAAGGTGGTCGTACAGTGGGTTCTGGAGTAGTAACAGACATTATCTCATAACTGGAGGAGTGTAGCTCAACTGGTAGAGCACCGGTCTCCAAAACCGGGGGTTGGGGGTTCGAGTCCCTTCGCTCCTGCCATTTAGGTGAAAAACTATGAAACCATTTAAGTTTATTCAAGAAGTGAGAAGAGAAGGAGCCAAAGTAACTTGGCCAACTTCTAGAGAAACCTTTACGGGCTCAATTATGGTTGTAATTATGACAATTATTGCTGCTATTTTTTTTCTGATTATTGATCAAATTTTTAGTTTTGGCTTAGATAAATTAATAGGATTAGCAACATAAATGTCACATAAGTGGTACATAGTTCATGCATATTCAGGCTTTGAAAAGAAGGTTGCCGCTACAATAATTGAACAGGCAAAGTCTAAGAGTATTGATTCAAGTTTTAGTGAAGTAATTGTTCCCACTGAAGAAGTGATAGAGGTAAAAAAAGGAAAAAAAAGAAATTCTGAAAGAAAATTTTTTCCTGGATATGTTTTAGCAAAAATGGAAATGAATGATCAAACCTATCATATGGTTAAAAGCTTGCCAAAAGTAAGTGGGTTTTTAGGCCACACGCAGGGAAAACCTTCGCCAGTATCTGAAACTGAGATAAATAAAATTTTACAAGATATCGAAGATGGTGTAGCTAAACCAAAGCCATCAATTACTTTTGAGATAGGAGAGCAAATAAGGGTAAGCGACGGTCCATTTGCATCATTTAATGGTTTAATAGAAGAGATAGACGAAGAGAGGTCGCGGATTAAAGTATCTGTATCAATTTTTGGAAGATCGACACCAGTAGAACTTGAATATACACAAGTGGAGAAAGTGTAACTTATGGCAAAAGAAGTAGAAGGTAAATTAAAATTGCAGGTACCTGCAGGCCAAGCGAATCCATCCCCACCTGTTGGACCCGCATTAGGACAACGGGGTTTGAATATAATGGACTTTTGCAAAGTTTTTAATGATAAAAGCAAAGGAGAACAGCCTGGAGTAATGCTTCCAGTTGTAGTTACTTATTACACTGATAAGAGCTTCACAATGGAGATCAAATTACCTCCTGCATCATTTTTCATAAAAGAGGCTTTAAAAATTAAAAAAGGATCTAAAGAGCCAGGGCGAGATATTATTTCTTCTATATCTATGAGCCAGTGTAAAGATATTGCTGAGAAGAAACTAAAAGATCTGAATGCCAACACTGTAGAACAAGGTTTAAAAATTATTGTAGGTTCAGCTCGATCTATGGGAATTGAGGTAACAAAATAAAATGAATAAGAGATTAAAGAAGATTTTTAGTGAAAATGATTTTGAAAAAAAATTTAATATCGATGAAGCTATAGAACTAGCAATAAATGCTGCTACGACTAAATTTGATGAAACAATTGATATCTGCGTGAATTTAAATATTGATCCTAAAAATGGAGAACAAAATGTTCGAGGTACAATAAAATTGCCAAAAAGTTTAGGTAAAAAAGTCAGAGTTTGTGTTTTCTCTAAAGAAGATAAACATCAAGAAGCAAAAGATGCAGGAGCAGATATTGTTGGGGGCGATGAACTGATAGAAAAAGTTGAAGGTGGTTTTACCGATTTTGATCGATGTATCTCTACTCCAGATATGATGTCAAAAGTTGGAAAATTAGGAAAGGTTCTAGGTCCACGCAGTTTGATGCCAAACCCAAAATTAGGGAGCGTGACGAATGATCTAAAGAAAGCAGTAGAAGATGCGAAAGCAGGAGAAATTGAATATAAAAATAGTGACACTCTAGTTCAAGCTGGTGTTGGAAAATCAAGTTTTGATAAAGAAGAAATTAAAAAGAATATTATTTTTTTTGTTGAAAAAATTTCTAAAGATAGACCTTCTGGAATCAAGGGTGATTTTATTAAAACAATATTTATAAGTTCAACCATGGGTCCAGGAATTAATGTTGATTTAGGATCAATTGGAAATTAAAAGCTATGAAGAGAGAAGAAAAAAAGAATTTTGTAGAAAACCTAAAGACTACTTTAAGTGAAAATAGCCTTGTATTGGTCTTTCATTATCGTGGTATGTCTATGACTGATATGACTGATTTAAGAGTGCAATCATTTAATGCGGGTTGCAACATCAAAGTAACAAAGAATAGATTAACTAAGTTAGCATTAGCAGACACTGAAAAATCAGAGTTAGCGAGTTTCTTTGATGGTCCTACTGCAATAGCATATTCAAATGATCCTGTAGAATTAACTAAATTACTTTCAAATTTTGCGAAAAATAACAGTAACTTAGTTATTCTAGGCGGAATAATGAATAATGAAATTTTAAGTGTTGAAAAAATTGAAATTTTATCTAAATTGCCATCTCTCGAAGAAGCAAGGGCACAATTGATAGGATTATTACAGACACCGGCGCAAAGAATTGCAACTATTTTGAATGCGCCATCAGGTGATCTAGCTAGAGTATTTAATGCTTATGGATCAAAGTAATTTAATTATGAAAGGGAAATAATATGGCTGACCTCCAACAAATCGTAGATAATCTTTCTGACTTAACAGTCATTGAGGCTGCGGAATTATCAAAAATGTTAGAAGAAAAGTGGGGAGTTAGCGCTGCTGCTCCTGTTGCTGCAGCTGCAGCTGGCGTTGCGCCTGCTGGTGAAGCTGCCGCTGAAGAAAAAGATGAATTTACAATCGTTCTAGCTGCTGCAGGAGATAAGAAGATTAATGTTATTAAGGAAGTAAGAACAATTACTGGACTTGGGTTAAAAGAAGCAAAAGATCTTGTTGAAGGAGCTCCAAAAGAATTGAAGACTGGAGTTTCGAAAGATGATGCTAATAGTTTCAAGGAAAAGCTTGAAGCTGCTGGTGCAACAGTAGAACTTAAATAACAAATATTAGTTTTAATTTTAGAGTAGTTTGTAATGCAAACTATTATTGGGTGAGTTTACATTAATGGTTAATACGTTATCTTTTACTGAACGAAAGAGAGTTCGTAAAAATTTTGGGAAACTAAAAGAAGTATCTACTTTCCCTAATCTGATTGAAATTCAGAAAAATTCCTACAATGAGTTTTTGCTAGAGGAATATAATCCTTCAGATAGACCTGATAGGGGTCTTGAGAAAGTGTTTAAAAGTGTTTTTCCTCTCGAAGACTTTTCTGGTTCAGCGCGTATTGAATATATGGAATATGATTTTCAGGAACCAAAATTTGATGTAGATGAATGTAGACAAAGAGATAAGACATATGCTGCTCCACTTAATGTAAAACTTAGGTTAATTGTCTTTGATATTGATGAGGAAACAGAATCTAGGACAGTTAAGGATATTAAAGAACAAGAGATATATTTATGTGATCTACCCTTAATGACTCAAAAAGGTACATTTATTACGAATGGAACTGAACGAGTAGTAGTAAGTCAAATGCATAGAAGTCCAGGCGTTTTCTTCGATCATGATAATGGGAAGACGCATTCAAGTGGGAAATTATTATTTGGAGCAAGAGTAATACCATATAGAGGATCATGGCTAGATATAGAATTTGATCATAAAGACATTCTTCATTGTAGAATCGATAGAAAAAAGAAAATTCCTGTAACAACTTTTTTAATGGCTATGGGGGTAAATAGAGATGATATTCTAGGTTTATTTTATAAAACAGAAAGCTATTCATTTGTTTCAAAAGATAAGAAGTGGAAAATACCTTTTAATCCAAAGAATATAAAAACAGGGAAATTGCAAAAAAACTTAATTAATGCAGCAAGCAATAAAATAGCAATCAAACAGGGAACAAAGATTAATCCTGCAATAGCAAATAAATTATTTAATGATGGATTAAAAAATATTTTAGTTGATGACGATGATTTGATAGGCCGTTTTGTTTCTGAAGATATTATTAATGAAAAAACTGGTGAAATTTATCTTGAGGCTTCTGATGAGATTACACTAGAATCTATTGAAAAGTTAAAAGAAGTGAAAGTTACAAAGATACCTATTCTTGAAATTGATGGAATAAATGTAGGTTCTTTTATTAGAGACACATTAAGAATTGATAAAAACTTTTCACCTGATGAAGCGGTTGTTGAAATATATAAAGTTTTAAGACCTGGTGAACCACCCAATATTGAAGCAGCATTTGAAGTTTTTAATTCATTATTTTTTAAATCAGAAAAATATGATCTTTCTGATGTTGGACGTGTCAAGATGAATTATAGGTTAAAATTGAAATGTTCAGATTCTATAACTGTTTTAAGAAGTGAAGATGTTATTTCAGTCATCAAAACTGTCACTGATTTAAGAACAGGAAAAGGAGAAGTAGATGACATCGACCACCTTGGAAATAGAAGGGTTAGATCTGTTGGAGAACTAGTAGAAAATCAGTTTAGGATGGGTCTTATAAGAATGGAAAGATCTATTAAAGAAAGAATGAATTCTCTTGAAGTGGATGCTGCAACTCCGCAAGACATAATTAATGCTAAACCTCTAGTTGCTGCTCTTAAGGAATTTTTCGGAACATCACAATTATCTCAGTTTATGGACCAGACAAATCCTTTAGCAGAAATTACTCATAAAAGAAGATTGTCTGCTTTAGGGCCTGGTGGGCTAAGCAGAGAAAGAGCAGGTTTTGAAGTACGTGATGTGCATCCAACTCATTATGGAAGAATTTGTCCAATTGAAACCCCTGAAGGTCCAAATATTGGGCTCATAAATAGTCTTGCTTCACATGCAAGGGTTAATAAATACGGCTTCATCGAGAGTCCATATAGAAAAGTTGTGAGTGGAAAAGTTTCTAATCAGGTTGAATATCTACCAGCTATGGAAGAGTCTAATTTTACAATAGCTCAAGCAAATAGTGAGTTAGACGAAAAAAATTGTTTTGCTACCAAATTAGTTTCATGTAGGAAGAATGGTGATTTTGTTATGACAACACCTGATGAGATAGAATATATGGATGTATCTCCTAAACAGGTTGTTTCTTGTGCTGCTTCATTAATTCCTTTTTTGGAAAATGATGATGCTAACAGAGCTTTAATGGGTTCAAACATGATGAGACAGGCAGTTCCACTAATCCAAGCTGAGTCTCCATTAGTTGGCACAGGCGTTGAGAAAACAGTAGCAGTTGATTCAGGGGTCACTATTGTGGCGAATAGAGATGGCATAGTTGATAAAATTGATGGAAAAAGGATTGTTGTAAGAGTTACTGAAAATATAAGTACAACAGAATCTGGTGTAGATATTTACACTTTGCAAAAATTTCAAAGATCAAATCAGAGTACTTGTATTAACCAACGACCGCTGGTTAAAGTTGGAGATCAAGTTTCAAAAGGAGATATTATTGCCGATGGGCCTTCTACTCATTTTGGAGAATTAGGTTTAGGCAGAAATGTTGTGGTAGCATTCATGCCTTGGCGTGGATATAATTTTGAGGATTCTATTTTAATTTCTGAAAAAATTGTGCAAGAAGATAAGTTTACTTCAATTCATATTGAAGAATTTGAAGTGATGTCTAGAGATACGAAATTAGGAACTGAAGAAATTACTAGAGACATTCCTAACGCAGGAGACGAAGTGCTTAGAAACTTAGATGAGGCTGGAATTGTTTATGTAGGCGCTGATGTTAATCCAGGAGATATCTTGGTGGGCAAAGTGACTCCAAAAGGAGAAAGTCCAGTTACACCTGAGGAAAAATTATTGAGAGCTATTTTTGGAGAAAAAGCAACCGATGTTAAAGACACTTCTCTTAAGTTACCTCCTGGATCTAGCGGTACTATTGTAGATGTGAAGGTTTTCAATAGATACGGTATAGAGAAAGATGATAGAGCATTATCAATTGAAAGAGATGAGATTGAGAAATTAGCTAATGATAGAGAGGCAGAACTAGGAATATTAAATAGAAATATCAAAGAACGACTAATAAAATTAATTGAAAAAAGGAATATTTCTGATGTTCCAAGTGATGTAAATAAAAATAAGACTTTTGAAAAAAATGAATTAAATGAAATTAAACTTGATAGTCTATGGAAATTTAATTTAGAAATTGAAAAAGATCAAAATGAAATAAATGCCTTGAAGAAACAATATGACGTTGCCAGATCTGCAATCCAATCTAGGTTTGATAATAAAGTAGATAAAGTCCAAAGAGGAGACGAGCTTCTTCCTGGAGTTATGAAAATGGTTAAAGTTTTTGTTGCAGTGAAAAGAAAGCTTCAACCAGGAGATAAAATGGCTGGTAGACACGGAAATAAAGGAGTAATAAGTAAAATAGCGCCTGTTGAAGATATGCCTTATCTTAATGACGGAAGAACAGTTGATATTGTTTTAAACCCACTTGGAGTTCCTAGTCGAATGAATGTTGGCCAAATTCTTGAAACACATCTTGGATGGGCATGTGCAGGTATAGGTGAGATTATTAATAAGTCTTTAGCTAAATATAACCAAAGTAAAGACTTCGATTGTGTCACAGAATCGCTTGAAAAAGTTTACGGAGCAGAGCAATTTAAAAATGAAATTTCTTTGCTTTCCAAAGCAGATCAAGTGGAGTTGGCTAAAAATATTTCAAATGGCATTCCAATTAAAACACCAGTATTTGATGGAGCGACCGAATCAGAAATTACTAAGATGTTAGGAGAAGCTGGGTTTGATAAGAGTGGGCAAACAGAGCTTTGGGATGGATTAACTGGTGAAAAGTTTGAGAGAAAAGTCACAGTTGGATACATATATATGCTTAAGCTTCACCATCTAGTTGATGACAAGATTCATGCGAGATCAATAGGACCTTATAGTTTAGTTACACAGCAACCTTTAGGTGGAAAGGCACAGTTTGGAGGTCAAAGATTTGGAGAGATGGAAGTTTGGGCATTAGAAGCTTATGGTGCAGCATATACTCTGCAAGAAATTTTAACTGTTAAATCTGATGATGTTGCCGGAAGAACCAAAGTCTATGAAACAATTATCAGGGGTGAAGATGTATTTCAGTCAGGGACACCAGAGTCATTCAATGTTTTGATTAAAGAAATTAGGTCTTTAGGTCTGAATATAGAACTCTCTAATATTAATTAGGAAAATAATTATGAGTCAATCTTTAATGAATATATTTAATCCTGCGGCATCAAGAGATGACTTTAATCAGGTAAAGATTTCAATTGCTAGTCCTGAAAGAATTTTATCATGGTCTTATGGCGAAATAAAAAAACCTGAAACAATTAATTATAGGACATTTAAACCAGAAAGAGATGGCTTGTTCTGTGCAAGAATATTTGGACCAATTAAAGATTACGAGTGCTTGTGCGGTAAATATAAGAGAATGAAGTTTAAAGGCATTATATGTGAGAAATGTGGAGTAGAAGTAACTAAAAAAGATGTAAGAAGGGAAAGAATGGGACATATCCAATTAGCTGCCCCAGTTGCCCATATTTGGTTTCTTAAATCTTTGCCAAGCCGAATTTCATTAATGATGGATATGAAACTTAAGGATTTGGAAAAAGTTTTATATTTTGAAAAATTCATGGTTACAGAGCCAGGGTTAACTCCGCTATTCCAAAACCAATTATTGGATGAAGAAGAATTAGAATCTGCAAAGGAAGAGCATGGAGAAGATTCTTTTTCAGCTGGAATAGGAGCTGAGGCAGTAAGGAAAGTTTTAGAAAAAATTGACCTTCAGATTGAATTAGAAAATCTAAAGGTAAAATTATCTGAAACTAAAGCTGTAGCACTTTCTGAGAAGTTAATTAAGAGAATTAAGTTATTTGAAGCATTTATTAATTCTGGAAATAGGCCTGAATGGATGATTTTAACTTCAGTTCCTGTTATTCCACCTGAATTACGACCTTTAGTTCCACTTGATGGAGGACGATTTGCATCATCTGATCTAAATGACCTCTATAGAAGAGTTATTAATAGAAATAATCGTCTCTCTCGACTAATAGAATTAAGAGCACCTGATATTATTATTAGAAATGAAAAAAGGATGCTACAAGAATCTGTTGATGCTCTTTTTGATAATGGTAGAAGAGGAAGAATAATTACAGGAACAAATAAAAGACCTCTGAAGTCTTTAGCGGAAATGTTAAAAGGAAAACAGGGGAGGTTTAGGCAAAATCTCTTGGGTAAAAGAGTTGATTATTCAGGAAGATCTGTAATTGTTGTTGGTCCAGAACTTAAACTTCATCAATGTGGTCTTCCTAAGAAGATGGCAATTGAATTATTTAAACCATTTATATATGCAAGACTTGAAGCTCTTGGATTAGCTACTACTTTAAAGCAAGCTAAGAAATTAGTTGAGAAGGAAAGGCCCGAGGTATGGGATGTACTTGATAGGGTGATTAGAGAGCATCCTATTATACTTAATAGAGCTCCTACGCTTCACAGACTTGGTGTTCAGGCCTTTGAACCAATTTTAATTGAAGGTAAAGCAATTCAACTCCACCCATTAGTTTGCACTGCATTTAATGCAGATTTTGATGGAGACCAAATGGCAGTACATGTTCCCCTAAGTCTTGAGGCTCAATTAGAAGCAAGGGTTTTAATGATGTCCACTAATAATATTCTTAACCCTGCGAATGGAAAGCCTGTAATTGTTCCGAGTCAGGATATTGTTTTGGGAATTTATTATTTATCTCAAGAAAAAGAAAATGAGCCAGGAGAAGGATCAATTTATAAAGATATCAATGAGATCCAACAATCCTTAGAAAATAAAGCAGCAACTGTTCATACAAAAATATCTGTACGTATAGAACTATTTAATGATGAAGGCGTCCTTGAAACAAAAAGAGTAGATACTACTGCAGGTAGGATGCTCATATGGAATTTGCTTCCTAAACATCCAGGCTTAAGCTTAAAGCTAGTAAATAGGTTAATTGGGAAAAAAGAGATTTCACAATTGATAGATACTGTTTACAGATATTGTGGTCAGAAAGAAACGGTAATTTTTGCTGATCAGATTATGTCGCTTGGTTTTCACTATGCATATAAAGCAGGTATTTCTTTTGGCAAAGATGATATGATTGTCCCTGAAACAAAAACTCAACTTGTTTCTGAGACAGGAGGTCAGATAGAGAAATATGAAAAACAATATAATGATGGCCTTATAACTAATAGAGAGAAGTATAATAAGGTAATTGATGCTTGGGCAAAATGTACTGACAGAGTGGCACAAGAGATGATGAAAGAAATTTCATCAAAGAAGATTCATCCAGAAACGAAAAGGGAACAGCCTATTAACTCTATTTATATGATGGCCAATTCAGGAGCAAGAGGATCTGCGGCTCAAATGAAACAACTATCAGGTATGAGGGGATTAATGGCCAAGCCATCAGGGGATATTATTGAAACACCAATAATTTCAAATTTTAAGGAAGGTTTAAATGTTCTTGAATATTTTAATTCTACTCATGGAGCAAGAAAAGGGTTGGCAGATACTGCATTAAAAACAGCTAATTCTGGATACTTGACAAGAAGGCTATGTGATGTTGCACAAGATTGCACAATTTCAGAAGAAGATTGTAAAACTGATAAAGGTGTATGGGTAACGGATGTTGTTGAAGGAGGAGAAGTAATCATCTCTATTGCAGACAGAATATTAGGAAGATTTTTATTGAAGGACATAAATCATCCCTTAGAAAATAAAAATATTGTTAAAGAAGGGGATTATATTGATGAAATAATAGCTGAAAAGATTCAAGATGCTGGAGTCCAAACTGTCTATATAAGATCCCCATTAACATGTGATTCAAGAAAAGGGATATGTGTAAAGTGTTATGGAAGAGATTTGGCTAGAGGTTTCCTAGTTAACCAAGGTGAGGCTGTTGGAATGATTGCCGCTCAATCAATAGGTGAACCAGGAACTCAGCTTACTATGAGAACTTTTCATATAGGTGGAGCTGCCCAAATAAATGATCAGTCATTCATAGAGATCAATTCTGAAGGAGTATTTAAAATTTTGAACAAGAATACTGTTGAGGATTCAAATGGAGATCTTATTGTAATGGGAAGAAATTGCCAATTGGCAATTCATGATGATAACGGAAGAGAGCTTGCTAATTATAAGGTACCTTATGGTGCAAGAATTTTGGTTTCTGAAGATGAACAAATAAAAAAAGGAACTAAGATATGTGAATGGGATCCATTTACGAATCCAGTTATTTCTGAAAAGTCTGGATTTGCAAATTACGTCGATTTAGAAGAAGGTACATCTTTAATTGAAGAGACTGAGGAAAAAACTGGACTAACTTACACAAAGGTTAAGGATTGGAAATCTGATCCAAAAGGGTCTGATTTGAAGCCTAGGATAACGCTAAGAGATGAAAAGAGCGATGTAATACTTCTTGCAAATGGTAATGAAGCTAGATATTTCTTACCCCCAGATTCAATTTTATCTGTAACGGACGGTCAAGAAGTTCACGCAGGTGATGTATTAGCAAGAACTCCAAAAGCAGCATCGAAAACTAAAGATATTACTGGTGGGTTACCTCGTGTTGCTGAATTATTTGAAGCAAGAAAACCAAAAGATCATGCTATCATTTCTGAAATTTCTGGAACAATTTCTTTTGGCAAAGATATTAGAGGAAAGCAAAAAGTAATAATTGATCCAGATGATGGGGGATCACAACCCGTCGAAGTATTAATACCTAAAGGAAAACACATATCTTATCAAGAAGGTGAAAAAATCGAAAAAGGTGATTATTTACTTGATGGGAATCCAGATCCTCATGATATTTTACAAATACTTGGTATTGAAGCATTAGCTGAGTACTTGATCAATGAAGTTCAAGAGGTTTATCGTTTACAGGGAGTTCTTATTAACGACAAACATATTGAGGTGCTTTGTAGACAAATGCTTCAAAAAGTTCACATAATAGAATCCGGTGATAGTCAACTTGTTGTAGGTGAAGAAATTGATAGATATGAATTTTTAATGATTAATGATGAACTTAATTCTCAAAATAAGAAACCTGCTGTCTCAAAGCCAGTATTATTAGGGATTACTAAAGCTTCATTGTTAACTAGATCATTTATATCTGCGGCTTCTTTCCAAGAGACTACTAGAATACTAACTGACGCAGCTATAAAAGGTAAAGCAGATCGGCTCGAAGGGTTAAAAGAGAATGTTATTGTAGGAAGGTTAATTCCAGCAGGTACAGGAAGAACCTTCAGCCAGATAGAAAATCAGGCAAAAAAACTTGATAAGGAAGCAAAAATAGAGATAGATGCCATTCAAGCAAAAAAAGACCTAGAATCTGCTGAAATTCAGGAAAAATCATAATAAATTTAGTTGACCTTAACTATTGATTAAGTATTATGCGGCATTCTTAAATAGTAGGCGGTAGAGAAATCTAAACGCTACTTTTTTAAAACTTTTTATAAAAACAAATAATTTTTGTTTATTTAATACTGGAGATTTTTTTGCCGACAATTAGTCAGTTAATTAGAAAGCCGAGGAAGAAGATACAAAAGAGGAATAAAGTTCCTGCTTTAAAAGCGAATCCTCAAAAACGAGGTGTGTGTACAAGAGTATATACAACAACACCAAAAAAACCCAATTCAGCTTTAAGAAAAGTAGCGAGGGTAAGGCTTACAAATGGATTTGAAGTTACTAGTTATATAGGTGGTGAAGGTCATAATCTTCAGGAGCATTCAGTAATATTAATTCGCGGTGGACGTGTAAAAGATTTGCCTGGTGTTAGATACCATACAGTTAGAGGAATTTTAGATACTCAGGGAGTGAATGAAAGAAAGCAAAGAAGATCTCATTATGGAGCTAAGAAACCAAAATAGTTTTTATGTCTAGACGAAGAAAAGCACAAATAAGAAAAGTTTTACCAGATCCAGTTCACAATAGTACTGTGCTTTCTAAGTTTACAAATGCTATTATGCTTGACGGAAAGAAGTCGGTTGCCGAGGCATTAATTAATAATTCATTTGTAAGTATTCAATCAAAAACAAAAGAATCTCCATTAGGTATATTTACCAAAGCAATAGAGAATGTGAAACCGCTTGTTGAAGTAAGATCAAGGAGAGTTGGCGGTGCTACATACCAAGTTCCTGTGGAAGTTAGGAACAATAGATCCCAAGCATTAGCAATCAGATGGATCGTGAATGCAGTAAGAAACAGAAAGGAGAAGTCTATGGTAGACAGACTTTCTTCTGAACTAATAGATGCAGCTAGCAGTAAAGGCTCAGCAATTAAGAAAAGAGAGGATACTCATAAAATGGCAGAAGCTAATAAGGCCTTTGCTCACTTTAGATGGTAATCATATGACAAGAGAATATCCCTTAAAAAAATATAGAAATATTGGAATTATGGCTCATATTGATGCAGGTAAGACTACAACTACCGAAAGAATATTATATTACACGGGTAAAAGTCATAAGATAGGAGAAGTTCATGATGGTGCTGCCACAATGGATTGGATGGAGCAAGAGCAAGAAAGAGGAATAACTATAACCTCTGCCGCTACAACATGTTTTTGGAAGGATCATAGAATTAATATTATTGATACACCTGGCCATGTTGATTTTACAATTGAAGTTGAAAGGTCTTTAAGGGTTCTTGATGGTGCAGTAGCAGTATTTGATGGAGTTGCAGGTGTTGAGCCTCAGACAGAGACAGTTTGGAGACAGGCAAATAGGTACAAGGTTCCTCGAATGTGTTTTATCAATAAGATGGATCGTACTGGGGCTGATTTCTACAAATGTCTTGAGATGATAAAAGATAGACTTCAGGCTAATGCTCTAGTTTTACAGATACCTTATGGAAGTGAATCAAATTTAAAAGGTGTAATTGACTTAGTAAAAAATCAGGCAATTGTTTGGGCAAATGAAGATTTGGGAGCAAATTATGAATATGTTGATATTCCTGAAGACCTAAAAGAGATATCAGAGAAGTATCGTTCAGAAATGGTCGAGATGGCCGTAGAACAAGATGAAGAAGTTCTAGAGAAATATTTAGATGGAGTAGAGCCAGACGAAGAAACTTTAAATAGATGCATAAGAAAAGGAACTATTAATTTTGAATTTGTTCCTATACTAACTGGTAGTGCCTTTAAGAATAAAGGGGTTCAGCCACTCTTGGATGCAGTTGTTAGTTTTATGCCTGATCCAAGTGAAGTACAACAAGCCACGGGAACGATACCAGGAAAAGAAGAAGAAGAATCTCGAAAAGCCTCAGATGAAGAACCGTTCTCAGCATTGGCTTTTAAAGTAGCAAACGATCCATTTGTTGGATCACTTACATTTACAAGAATATATTCAGGTAAACTTGAAACTGGATCAACAATTCTTAACTCTGTAAAAGATGACAAAGAACGAATTGGAAGGATGCTCTTGATGCATGCAAATAACAGAGAAGACATCAAAATTGCATATGCTGGTGATATAGTCGCAATTGCTGGTTTAAAAGACACTATCACTGGTGAAACTTTATCAGATCCTCAAAAACCAATTGTTCTTGAGTCAATGGATTTTCCCGATCCTGTAATTGAGATTGCAGTAGAACCTAAAACAAAAGCAGACCAGGAAAAGATGGGTGAGGCACTAGCAAGACTTGCGAAAGAAGACCCTTCCTTTAGGGTCACATCAGATGAAGAGTCAGGACAAACAGTTATTAAAGGAATGGGTGAACTTCATTTAGATATTATTGTTGATAGAATGAAAAGAGAATTTAATGTTGAAGCAAACATTGGTGCCCCACAAGTTGCTTATCGGGAAACAGTTTCGAAAGAAGTAGATGTTACATACACACATAAAAAGCAAAGTGGAGGAGCCGGACAGTTTGCTGAAGTTAATATAATTGTTGAAAGTGGAGAACCAGGAAGTGGAAGGATTTTTGAAGATAAAATTAAAGGCGGTAATATTCCAAAAGAATACATACCTGGAGTTCAAAAGGGTATTGAAGGAGTTGCAGATACTGGTGTAATTGCAGGTTTCCCAATTATAGATTACAAAGTTACTTTAGTTGATGGAAAGTATCATGATGTTGATTCAAGTAGTTTAGCATTTGAAATCGCCGGTAGAATGGCTTTTAAAGATGCCTGTCTAAAAGCGGGTCCAAAATTACTGGAGCCTATCATGAGAGTGGAAGTTGTGACTCCTGAAGAATTTATGGGCGACGTAATTGGTGATCTAAGTAGTAGAAGAGGTCAAGTGAGTGGCAGTGAGGCTCGAGGAAATACTACTGCAATAAGTTCAATGGTGCCTCTAGCTAATATGTTTGGATATGTAAACACATTGAGATCTATGACTCAAGGAAGAGCTCAATATTCAATGTTTTTTGATCACTATGAACAAGTACCACAAGCCGTACAAGATGAGGTGAAAGCTAAATTTGCTTAATTAAATTTATGGATAATCAGAATATAAAAATAAGATTAAAAGCATTTGACCATAGTATTTTGGATAAATCCTCAATAGAAATTGTGGATACGGCTAAGAGAACTGGAGCCTTAGTTAAGGGGCCTATACCTTTGCCTACCAATAATGAGAAGTTTACAGTTTTAAGATCACCTCATGTAAATAAAAAGAGTAGGGAACAATTTGAAATTAGAACTCATAAAAGATTAATTGAGATTGTAGATCCAACCCCACAAACAGTTGATGCCTTAATGAAGTTAGATTTAGCTTCTGGAGTTGACGTAGAAATAAAACTTTAAGATTATGAGAGCAGGGATAATAGCAAAAAAAATTGGAATGAGTAATTTATTTACACCTAACGGTGTAAATATACCTATAACAGTTTTACATGTCGATGAATGTAAGGTCATCGAAAGAACAACAGATGTCGATGATTCTGATAAAGATAAAGTAATATTAGGTGCTTGCGAACTTAAGAAAGTAAAAAATTCTACCAAGGGATATTTTGATAAGAAAAAAACTAAACCATATAAGCTAATTAAAGAATTTATAATTGAAAAATCTGAAGTAGTAAAATCGGGAGATGAAATTACTGTTGATCACTTCAAAGAAGGGCAGTTTATTGATATTTCAGGCGTATCAAAAGGAAAAGGTTTTGCGGGAGTTATGAAAAGACATAACTTTTCTGGATTGCGCGCAACTCATGGAGTATCTGCCGCACATAGAAGTGCAGGGTCTACTGGACAGTGCCAAGATCCTGGAAAAGTCTTTAAAGGTAAGAAGATGGCAGGGCAGTTAGGAAATGTTCATAAAACCATGCAGAGTTTACAAGTAGTAAAGATTGATCCAAATAAAAAGATTATTTGTATAAAAGGATCTACTCCAGGTAGCAGAGGCTCATGGTTAGTAATAGAAGATTCAATTAAACAAAAAGAAATAAAAGATATAGATGTAGTGTTTTCTGCCACGAAGAATAAGCCTGGAAAGAAAGAAGAATCTGGGAAGAAAGAGGAGAAAGAATAAATAAAATGAATATCGAGACTTATCATTTAGATGGAAAAAAATCTGGGACAGTAGATTTAAGCGATTCTATTTTTAGTTTAGATCCAGATTCATCAATCATGAGTACTTTAATATTGTGGAGTGAATCTAATCAGAAACCTTTAAGGGCAAGAACAAAAAATAGGTCCGAAGTAAAAGGAACAACGCAAAAATTTGGAAGGCAAAAAGGTGGAGGTGGGGCAAGACATGGATCTAAGAAAGCAAATATATTTCGAAGCGGAGGAATGGCACATAATCTAAGAGGAAAAAGATCTGATAAAAAACTATCAAAAAATTTTAGAGAGCTTGCACTTAGGCACGTTTTATCATCAAAAATGAAAAATAAAGAAATTGTCTTGTATGATAAGCTTGCCTTGGAAGAACCTAAAACAAAAACTCTACAAAAAAACCTATCAAAGCTTGATATCTCTTCTGCTCTTATAATTGAAGGAGATTCACCTGATAAAAATTTTGCACTTGCGACACGAAATTTAAAGAATGTTAGATTTACTAATGCAGATGGGTTCGGTGCTTTGGATGTACTTAAGTATGATAAGTTTATAATGAGTAAAGATGCAATAGCCAATTTAGAAAAGAGAATCTTAAAATAATGAGCAATATAAAGAATTACAAAATAATTGTTAAGCCAATAGTCACTGAAAAATCTTCACTTGGTTCTGAATTTAATCAAGTTACATTTAAGGTTGATAATCATTCCACTAAGAAAGAAATTAAGATTGCAATTGAAGAGATCTTCAAGGTTAAAGTGAAGAAAGTTAATACGAGCAATGTTAAAGGAAAGCTAAAATCTTTTAGAGGTTCCCTTGGAAAAAGATCTAATTATAAAAAAGCTTTTGTTACACTTGAAGATGGTCAAACAATAGATATTAATGCAGGAGTATAGATTTAAGAAATATGCCTTTAAAGAAATTTAGACCAAATACCCCTGGAACAAGAGGTCTCTCTCTTATAGATCGGAAGGGATTATGGACTGGTAAGCCACTAAAATCTTTGACATCCGGACTCTCGAAAAAGAGTGGAAGAAATAATAGTGGAAGAATTACGATGAGGAGAAGAGGAGGAGGTCATAAAAACAAATATAGACTTATTGATTTTAAGAGGTCCAAAGACGATATTACTGCAGTTGTTGAAAGAATAGAGTATGATCCTAATCGTTCTACTTACATAGCTTTAATTAAATATGTAGACGGCATTTATTCTTATATATTGGCTCCTAAAGATTTAAAAAAAGGAGATGAAATTGTTTCAGGTAACAAAAAGGAAATAAAAGTTGGAAACAGCACTCCTATGTCTGATATTCCAGTAGGAATAGATATTCATAATATCGAACTAAAACCTGGTTGCGGAGGTCAATTAGCAAGGTCTGCAGGTTCTTCAACTCAGATTATGGGAAAATCAGAAGGATATGTAGCAGTTAAACTACCGTCAGGAGAGCAGAGAAAGATTAGGGAAGATTGTAGAGCAACTATTGGAGTTTTATCAAATATTGATAAGAAGAATCAAAAGTTAGGAAAAGCTGGGAGAAGAAGATGGTTGGGCATAAGACCTTCAGTTAGAGGAGTTGCAATGAACCCAATTGACCATCCTCATGGAGGAGGAGAAGGTAAAACTTCTGGTGGTAGAGATCCAGTAACACCTTGGGGTAAATCAACAAAAGGTAAGAAAACTAGAAATAATAAAAGAACTGATAAGTTTATTATTAAAAGAAAAACAGATAAAAAAGCGAGAATAGAAGTATAGAAGATGACTAGATCAATTTGGAAAGGACCATTCGTAGATGCACACCTATTAAAGAAAGTAAAAGCCTCTATTGATTCAAATAAAAACACAGTAATTAAAACATGGTCAAGAAGATCAACAATTCTTCCTGAATTTGTAGGAGTTAATTTTGCAGTGCACAATGGTAAAAGATTTATTCCAGTTAATGTTACTGAAGATATGGTTGGACATAAACTTGGAGAGTTCTCTCCAACCAGAACTTTTAATGGGCATACATCGGGCGATAAGAAGGCAAAATTATAATGAAACACCTCAAAAACAATGACAATGCAGCTTATGCAATTTTAAAAAATATGAGAACTAGTCCATCAAAGGCTAATATTGTCTTAGAGATGATACGTGGAAAAAAAGCATCTGAGGCAATAAATATTTTAAAGTTTTCTCAAAGAGCTATTGCTAAAGATATAAGTAAGGTGCTGCATAGCGCAATATCAAATGCAGAGAATAACCATCAATTAGATATTGATATTTTGAAAGTAAGTGAGGCCTATTGTGGAAAAGGAATGGTAATGAAAAGATGGCGACCTCGAGCAAAAGGTAGAGCGGGACGTATAAATAAATTTTTTACCAATGTAACAATTAAAGTTGCTGAAGAACAAAAAGAAAGAAAATTAGAAGAGTAATAATATGGGTCAGAAGGTAAATCCAATAGGTCTAAGGTTAATTCTTAATAAAAAATGGCAATCTAAATGGTATGCTAATAAGAAAGACTTTGGTAATTTTCTTCAAGAAGATATCAAAATTAGAGAATATCTTAAAAAGAAATTAAAAAATTGTGCTGTTGCCAAAGTACAAATTGAAAGACCTGCAAAGAAAGCACAAGTAACTATATACTCTGCTAGGCCAGGTTTGATTATTGGTAAAAAAGGAAGTGATATTGAAAAACTTAAAAGAAAAATATCTGAATTTACCTCGGATGAGATTAATATTAACTTAGTTGAGATTAGAAAGCCTGAAGTTGAGGCGCAGTTAATTGCAGATGCAATTGCAGAACAACTTGAAAGAAGAGTTTCTTTTAGAAGAGCTATGAAGAGAGCAGTTCAATCTGCAATTCGGCTTGGAGCTGATGGGATAAGAGTAAATTGTGGAGGCAGATTGGGCGGAACCGAAATAGCTAGGACAGAATGGTATAGAGAAGGAAGAGTACCACTTCATACATTTAGAGCTAATGTTGATTATGCAGTTTCTACAGCAAAAACAACATATGGTGCATGTGGAATTAAGGTTTGGATTTATAAAGGGGAGATTGATGATCATGCTCCCCATGAACTTGATAATAAATCAAATAAATTGGGATAAAATAATGCTTCAACCAAAAAAAACTAAATATCGAAAAGCCCACAAAGGAAGAATCAAGGGTGTTGCGTCCTCTGCAACAACTTTAAACTATGGGACTTTTGGATTAAAAGCTATTGAGGCAGATCGTATAACTGCACGTCAGATAGAGGCGGCTCGTGTTGCAATGACTAGATTTATGAAAAGAGCAGGAAGAGTTTGGGTAAGAATATTTCCAGATGTGCCTGTATCTAAAAAGCCTACAGAAGTAAGAATGGGTAAAGGGAAAGGATCTCCAGAATTCTGGGCATGTAGAGTAAAGCCAGGAAAAATATTATTTGAAGTTGATGGTGTCTCATATGCAATCGCAGTAGAGGCTTTCAGCAGAGCATCTTCGAAGCTACCTATCAAGACAAAAGTTGTTGAGCAATTAGTTAAATAGATATTATGAGAACTGAAGAAATAAGAAAAAAAACGCCAGATCAGCTAAAAGTTGAACTTGAAAATCTTTACAAGGAGTCTTTTAACTTAAGATTCCAAAAGTCTTCGGGGCAGCTTGAAAATACATCGCGTATATACAAAGTCAGGAAGTTAATAGCAAGAATCAAGACTATTATTAATCAAAAGATAAAAGAG
>CABWZX010000004.1 GCA_902510025.1 uncultured Pelagibacteraceae bacterium
GGGCAGAATGCCCTATCATTGCTCTTTGCCACATATCGGAACTATCAAATTCATCTTCTTCACCGCCAATTGCAGTTGGATAAAGAAGTATTTCTGCTCCCTTTAATACCATTGCTCTAGCTGCTTCAGGAAACCATTGATCCCAACAAATTCCGATACCAATCTTTGCATAAGCTGTGTTCCAAACTTTAAAACCTGTATCTCCAGGATTAAAATAAAATTTCTCTTGATAGCCAGGTCCATCAGGTATGTGGGACTTTCTATATTTGCCTAACACTATTCCGTCAGCATCAGCGATCGCTACTGAATTATAATAAGCGCGATTTGCTTTTTCAAAAAAACTAATAGGAAGAACAACTTTTAATTCTTTTGCAAGCTTTGACATTCTCTCTATCGTAGGATGGTTTTCAAACGGTTTAGACAAATCAAAAAGTTCTTCTTTTTGATCCATGCAAAAATATTGTGTTTCAAATAGCTCCTGAATCAGAATAATTTGAGCTCCCTTACCTGCGGCATCTCTAATTAATGATTCAGCCTTATCAATATTCTCAGACACATTCTTTGAACACGCCATTTGTGTTGCAGCTACCGTTATCTCGCTCATGTTTTTGCCTTTGGTTGTTGTTGTGTTATGCAGTGTACCCCACCTCCGCCTAAAAGTATATCTAGACCATCGACACATTCAATTTTTCTATCTGGAAAAGAAGATTGGATTATATTTATTGCATTTTCATCTGCTTTTTCGTCATGAAATATAGGCAAAACAATTCCTCCATTAGCAATATAGTAATTAATATAGGAACACGGCTCATCATCATTTGGAATCAATCTTTTATATGACATCTCCACTTCAATTACTTCTAATCGTCTATCTAAACTATCCGTTGCTGTCTTTAATACTTCTAGATTTTCATTAAGCCTATCATAATATGTGTCACTTTTATCATTACAAGTCATAGCCATAACTGTTCCCGGTTTAACAAAACATGCAACATTATCTATATGTCCATTAGTGCCTTCATCAGTGCCGTGCTTTAACCAAATAATCTTTTTTACACCAAAATTATCTTTTAAATTATTTTCAATATCTTCTTTAGATAAATTTGGATTACGATTTTCATGTAACAAACATTGCTCTGTTGTTATTAATGTTCCTTCACCATCAACATGAATGGATCCACCTTCTAAAACCATATTATTTTTAAAATACTTTGCTTTTGAACTATCAATCATAAATCGAGCAACCTTATCATCAAGTTCATAATTTATTTTGTAACCCCAGCAATTAAAATCTGAATCAACACCACCTAAATTATTGTTTTTATCTAAAAGAAAAATTGCACCTGAGTCTCTGCACCATCCATCATTAATCTCAAGAGGAATAATCTCAATATCAGATTTTAAAAGACTATTAGTAGAATCAATATCGTTGGGATGCACGATCATCTTCACTTTTTCAAATTTGGAAATACTATTCGCAACACTGGCCCAATTGATACGACCTTTACCTAAATCAAAATGAGTCCATGAAACTGCATCTTCAGATGGAGTCATTTCAGTTGGCCACTGCATCCAACAACATTCATGTTCCGACCATTCGGCGGGCATAAAATATGAGGAATCTTTTGGAGTGTGCATTATATAATTTTAATTAAAGATGGTCGGGGCGGCAAGATTCGAACTTGCGACCCTCTGGTCCCAAACCAGATGCGCTACCAGACTGCGCTACGCCCCGAAACGTTGGTGAATGTATATAAAATCAATAAATACTGCAATCTATTTAAAGAAGTCTAAGAGTATTTTATTTATTTCATCTGGCTTTTCTTGTTGTATCCAATGGCCAGCATTTTTAATTTTATGACTTGAAACAAGGTTGTCATAATAATCTGGATTGATTGGAGCCCATTTTCCTACCGGATCATCTTCTCCAGTTATAAAACATGTCTTTGAAGGTATTTTTTTTGGATGAGTGTCTTTTGTAATTTCCCAATTCCTATCAATATTTCTGTACCAATTAATCGGTCCACGCATTCCATTTTTTTCAAACTCTCTTAAATAAAAATTAAAATCTTCTTCTGTCATAAAATCTGGAATTGAATCAAATGAACCTAAAGAATCCAAAAATGTCATATCTTTTTTATTTGGCTTTGGCTCAAAGGTTTGTGCTGGCTTATCATCTGAAGTAATGGAGCCGTAAACAGATAACAGTGATCTTCTCATATCAGATTCTAACTCCTTTTCTACAACACCTTCTTTTTGAAAATAAAGCATGTAAAAGAATATATCTTTAAATAAAAATTTCATTGTTTCTATTGGTGCGCTTTGAGAAACAGTGTGAGGAACGCTCATACCGCAAACTTTATCAACTCTGTTTTGGTGATAAAGGCTTGTGTTCCATACAACTGGCCCTCCCCAATCGTGACCAATCAAATTAAATGAATCACATTTTAAATGATCGGCAATAGCAATGACATCTGATGTAAGTTTCATTATATCATATTCTTCAATCTCATGAGGTTTAGAAGAATTTCCATACCCTCGCATATCTGGAACAGCAACTTTGAATCCATTTTTAACAAAAAAATGAATTTGATGTCTCCAAGAATACGAAGATTCAGGCCAGCCATGGACCATGATAATTAGAGGTCCTTCACCATCACAATAAGTATTTAATTTTATGTCTTTATTTTGAACTTGAATAAATTTTGATGTATCTAACATACTTTTAAGAAGGATCCTTTTTTCCTCTATTAGTTAAAATCTTAAAAATTCCATCTGAATTAAAAATAATGTTTTTATCAATAAATAGCTGACACTTCATAAATATAATTGATTTTGTTGCTCTTGTTAATTCTGCAAATCCATAAACCCAAGATCCTTTGACTGCTGGACCAACATAATTTGCATTGAGTTTTGCAGTTAAACATGGAAATTTATTTTTCTTCCATGCAGTATATCCCATAATACCGTCTGCAAAAGAAACTAGTGTGCCTCCATGAGCGATTCCAGCCTTATTGCAATTGATCTCATTCACTTCGAAGCCTTTATAATAAACTCCCTCTAACTCTAAATTATAAACAAAACCATTATTTTTTGAAAAAGGACCAGGATCAGGATCTAATATGTAATTATCCTTATTTGTTAAGATCTTAAAATTCATAAATTAAATTGTATTTGAAAATATATTATTATCACATATATAATTAGTTTGCTACAGGGGAGCTTGAGCTGAGAGGTTTCTTAAAGAAACGACCCTTAACCTGATCTAGATAATGCTAGCGGAGGAAGTTTATGATCAAAAAATACTTAATTATTTTTTTTCTACTATTAATCTCAACAAATTTATTTGCTAAAGAAACAATTATTGTTGGTACCTATGACTCGTTTGCTGCTGAATGGGGTCCAGGACCAGAGATAGAAAGATTGTTTGAAGAAATCTGTGATTGTGATCTTAAATATATAACAACATCTCAGGCTGGAACTTTACTTGGTAATATTTTCTTAAAAAATAAAGATATTATCTTAGGAGCAACATATGATGCCGAAAAATTCAATAGTTTTTACAAATTTCAAGCTTATGACTACGGATATTATGCTTTTATATATAATGAAAATTTGCTTACAAATCCTCCACAAACTTTTGATGAATTAATTAATAGAGATGATCTAAAGATTGTCGTTCAAGATCCAAGAACAAGTCCAGTTGGAATGGGATTATTAAAATGGATGAGTGCAGTATTTGATCAACATAAGATGGAAGCGATAAGCAAGCTCGATAAACAAATAATAACATATACACCAGGATGGAGCGAAGCCTATGGTATGTTTCTTGAAGAAAAAGCTGATTTAGTTTTAAGTTATAGCACTTCTCCTTTTTATCATCAGGAATATGAAAACATTTATCATTATAAAGCTTTAATTTTTCATGAAGGTCACATTAAAGAAAATGAATATGTAATAATTCCAAAAGATTCTAAACAAAAAGTAACTGGGGAAAAATTCTTATCTTTCCTTAATACTGAAGAAATACAAAAAATCATTGCAAAAAATAATATTATGTACCCTATCTTAGATTCTGCAATTCCTTCTAAAATGAAAGATCTTCAAAAGCCAAAAGCAGTAATGAACATGTCAACTAATGAAGAGCTTATCTCATTGTGGTTAAATGCGGCTATTCAATAATTTAAAACACAGACTTTATTGGATAAGTCCTTTTATTATCTTTCTTGCTATCTCGATTCCTTTGATAAGTGCTTTTTATCTTTATGATTTCAATAAAGGTTTTGAATATTCAGACTATATATCTTCAATTACTTTCTTTAGTTTATATCAATCTTTATTATCTGCATTATTATCAATAATAATCGGAACTGTGTTCGCCTATCTATTAATTAAACATAGTTATATTTTTGGAATTAAGTACATAATAAATTCATTATCGATTTTGTTTGTACTTCCAACAATTATAACAATTTTTGGCATTCTATCAATTTATGGAAATTTTTTTCAAGTCTATGGCTTTTTTGGAATCTTATTGGGCCATGTGATATTAAATGTACCTTTAGTTACAAGAGTTATCTTTCAAACTCTAAAAGATATAAGTCCAAATGAGAGAATGTTAGCTGATCAAATGAATTTAAATTTCTGGGGAACATTTCTAGCAGTTGAATGGCCGGTAATAAAAAAAAATATTCCAAGTCTTTTTGTTTTAATTTCATTTATCTGCTTCGTTAGCTTTACACCTATTCTGATCTTAGGAGGTAGTCCAAAATATTCAACTCTTGAAGTAGCAATTTATCATGCTGTGATGTTTGCAGACGAGTTTAATGTCGCCTTTAATCTTCTTATTCTTCAAATTCTAATATGTGGTTCAATATATTTTATATTTTTTAGAAATTTCAAAAGTAAAAATTTTATAATTGATGAACATAAAGAGTATAAGACTTTAACTGTTATTTCTTCTAAACATATTATTGAGTACTTAGTCTTAACTTTAATATCAATATTAGTTTTCTCTCCTATTGTATTCATCTTTATTAAAGGAATAAATTTGACATTATTCGAAGTTCTGAATTCTTTTTATTTCTGGTCAGCTTTAGGAACAACTTTCTTAATTGGCTGTCTTTCAGGAGTTTTATCAATAATACTGACATATGGAAATTTAGTTTTTTTAGATAAAAACCAAAATTCATCTGAATTTTGGTTTTATATTTTGATAATTTTCTCGCCAGGAATTTTGGCAGTGGGCTATTACATTTTTTTTAATGAGATTATTGATTCTTCTATCTCAAATATAGTGATAATTATTATCATTAATTCAATAATTACTCTGCCTTTCACTTATAATTATTTATCTCCTTCTTTCTTCAGAGTCTCAAAAGAGCATGAGGATATATCTAAAAGTATCAATATATATGGAACTAAAAGATTCTTTCTTGTTGATTGGCCACGCCTAAGAGAACCTTTAGTGACTGCATTCTGTGTTTCATCTATATTATCAGCTAGTGATTTAGTTATAATTTCTTTTTTTGGAACCAATGACTTGTCAACTCTCACCCAAACCATATATAGACTTATGGGAAACTATAGAATGGATGAAGCTTATGCAGTGTCGCTCTTACTGCTCATATATTGTTTCATATATTTTATGATTTCGTATAAATTGATCTTAAGAAAATGGAACACATAATAAACTTAACAAATCACTGGGCAGGCTTTAGTGCTCTTATAATTTTCATCGTTGCCTATGGTTTTGTGATGGCTGAAGAATTCACACACCTAAGAAAATCTAAACCTGTAGTCTTAGCTGCTGGTCTTATTTGGGGAATAGTTGCTTTTGTTTACTCAAGCACTCCACACTATGAAATTGTTGAAGAAGAAATCAGACATAGCTTTTTAGAATATGCTGAACTAGCTTTCTTCTTATTAGTCGCAATGACATATATTAATGCACTCGAAGAAAGAAATGTATTTAATTCACTTAAATCATGGTTAATCAAAAAACAATTTAGCTACAGACAACTTTTCTGGATAACTGGCGTACTTGCTTTCTTTTTATCTCCATTAGCTGACAATTTAACAACTGCTCTAGTTTTATGTGCAGTAGTATTGGCAGTTGGATCTTCAAGTCCAAAATTTGTTGGACTAGCATGTATTAATATTGTTGTAGCAGCTAATGCCGGAGGAGCATTTAGTCCCTTTGGGGATATTACAACTTTAATGGTTTGGCAGGCTGGCCAACTAGAATTTACTCAATTCTTTGCATTAGTTATACCATCAGTTGTTAATTACATTATACCTGCAGGAATAATGCATTTCTTTGTTTCAAATCATAAGCCAGATATTGCTGAGCAAGATATTTCAATAAAATTTGGTGGAAGAACAATAATTCTTTTGGGTCTGCTAACTATACTAACTGCAGTAAGCTTCCATAATTTCCTACACCTTCCTCCAGTCTTTGGAATGATGACTGGCTTAGCATACTTACAACTATATGGTTACTATATTAAAAGAAAATCTAAGTTACTTAACGAACCGTCTTATGATTTTTTTGAAAACGTTGCAAGAGTTGAATGGGATACACTCTTATTTTTCTTTGGAGTGATTCTAGCAGTTGGAGGATTAGGATTTATTGGATATTTAGAATACGTTTCTGCGTTTATGTATACAGATCTTGGGGCTACTAATGCCAATATACTTGTTGGAATTTTATCTGCAATTGTTGACAACATACCAGTAATGTTTGCAGTTCTAACAATGGACCCAACTATGCCTGATTCACAGTGGTTACTTGTTACTTTAACTGCAGGAGTTGGCGGAAGCATGCTTTCAATTGGGTCAGCTGCCGGTGTCGCTTTGATGGGTCAATCAAAAGGAATGTATACATTCTTTGGGCATTTAAAATGGACGCCTGTAATTGCTCTTGGCTATTTTGCAAGCATATACACTCATATTCTTTTAAACTTTTAAAAGAGATTAGATTTGAGATTAATTTCTACTTTATTTTTCTTCTTGCTGCTGATAATAGCTCCATTAATGGCAAACAACGCGTATGACTATAAATTTACTTCTATAAATGAAGAAGACACAATCAATTTATCTGAATATAAAGGGAAGACTATTGTTATAGTCAATACTGCTAGCCTTTGTGGCTTTACATATCAATATGAAGGGCTTCAATCTTTATATGATAAATATAAAGATAAAGGTTTAGTTATTATTGGAGTTCCTTCTAATCAATTTTTGCAAGAGGAACCTGGTGATGAAAAACAAATTAAAGAATTTTGTGAATCTACATTTGGCATAACCTTTCCACTAACTGCAAAGAGTAAAGTTAAAGGCTCAGATGCTCATCCATTTTATAAATGGGCAAAAAATGAATTAGGTTTTATTGCTGGAGTTCCTCGATGGAACTTTCATAAAATCATTATTGATAAAAATGGCAATGCGGTGACTGGCTACACGCCCTTAACAAAGCCAAGCTCAAAAAAATTTATTAATAAGATAGAAGATCTATTAAGCCTTTAAAATGGCGGTCCCTACGGGATTCGAACCCGTGATCTTCTGGATGAAAACCAGATATCCTAACCGCTAGACGAAGGGACCTTAAGATTATTTATATATCCAATATTAAACTTAAATCAATAAGTGTTTAACTAATCTGTTCGCCAATATCTTCTATATGCAATTGAGGAGTACGTCTTCCTCCCCATTCATTTATTTTAATTTTACCTAGTAAAGAAACCGAATTTCCTTTGTTCTTTTGTATTTCATCTCCTAAAGGTGTGGATAAACTTCGAAATGCCATTGCCTCTATAAACCCTCCTTCGGGTGTTTTAATTAAGCATTTTAGATGATTTTCTCCAATTTGTTTTACTGATGCAAGCAGTGAATTCTTTACAACAAAATTTGGTTCAAAGTTATCTGATCCGAATGGACCTAGTTTCTCGATCTCATCATAGACTTCAAGATTAATTCCTGAAGAACTAATAAGTGAATCAACATATATCATTTTTTCATCTGTCACTTTAGACTGGCTGTTAGAAAGCTGATTTTCAAAAAAATCACTGAGTTCTTCAATTTTACTCTCTTTGATTGAAAGTCCTGCGGCCATAGAATGACCTCCTCCAGAATCAATAATACCCGCTTGCTTTGCAGCAATAACTAGATTTCCTAAATCTATTCCTTTAATCGATCGTCCTGAACCTTTAGCTTTACCGTTTGATATTGTAATTACTACACAAGGCCTGTGATACTTATCTTTCAATCGACTTGCAATAATTCCTATAACTCCCTCATGCCAGTCTTCTCCATATACAACCAATAGTTTTTTATTTAATTTTTCTTCATTAACCTGTTTATCTGCAGAATCTAAAACGTAGCTTTCTATAGTTCTTCTTTCTTGATTAAATTTATCCAGCTCATCTGCTATACGGTCCGCATCAGCAGTGTCAGTCGCTGTTAAAAGCTCAGTCCCAAAACTTGATCGGCCCAACCTGCCTGCTGCATTAATTCTCGGTCCCAACTTGAATCCTAGATCATAAGTAGAAATTTTTCCTTTGATTGCAGATTTATTAATCAATGATCTTAATCCAACATTGAGTTGCTTTTTCATCACCTCAATACCTTTAATGACTAGCAATCTATTTATTCCTCTTAAAGGAACAGCATCACATATGGTCCCCAATGCAATTATATCTAAAAAACTTATCATATTGGGCTCCGCTAGATTATTATTAGCAAACCATTCCGTTGAACGTAACTTGCGATTTAATGCGATTAAAAAAAAATATGTCACTCCTACAGCAGCTAAGTAATTTAAATTAGAGGTATCATCTAATCGATTGGGATTAACTATTGCATATGCTTCCGGGAGAGTAATTTCTGGCTGATGATGATCTAAAACAATAACATCTAGATTCTCTTTCTTAGCAAATTCCATCTCATCATAAGACATGGTTCCGCAATCAACAGTAATAATTACCTTAACGTTATTTTTCTTAAACTTTGAAAAAATTTCCTTGCTAGGTCCATACCCTTCGGTAAATCTATTTGGAATATGATATTCAAGTTCTATTCCTAAAGACTTAAAATAATTAATAATAATTGAAGTAGAGGTAGAACCATCAACATCATAGTCTCCAAAAATTGCTACTTTCTCATTATTACAGATTGAATCGTAAATACGGCTACATGCTTTTTCCATATCAGTTAAATTATATGGATCAGGCATATGATCTTTTAAGGAAGGATTAATATATTGATCAATATCTGATATATTAATATTTCTTATGCTAAAGAGTTTTGCTAATAGATAACTAAAGCCAAAATTTTGAGAAATATTTTCTGTTTCTCTTTCATCAAAACTTTTAAATTTCCAAAGTTTATTGGTTAGGGATAAAAAATCTTTTTGAAGACCTTTTTCTACCATCATTTATTTTATTTTATGATATGTCTCAATATATTGAGTGGATGAGTCATTAGATCTAAGAACAAGTGAGTGGGTCACGTGGTTATTATCTAGATTTCTTACTCCTCTAACCATTGTTCCTTCAGTAACTCCAGTGGCAGAAAAAATAATATCTCCATGGGCAAGTTCATTTAGACTATATTTTTTATCGAGATCTTCGATTCCAATCTTTTGTGCTCTAGATTTTTCATCATCATTGTTGATAACTAATCTAGCTTGCATTTGTCCACCGATACATTGTAACGCAGCCGCTGCTAGAACACCCTCAGGGGCACCCCCAACTCCTAAATAAATATCAACTGGATTATCTGTTTGAGTTGTCATTATAACACCAGCAACATCTCCATCAGGAATTAAAACAATCTTTGCTCCTATAGATCTTAATGATTCAATTTGATCACTGTGTCTAGGTCTTTCAAGAACACAAGCGGTTACATCGTTAATTTTTATTTTTTTTGCATCAGCAATACTCTTAATATTGTCTTTAACCGATGCATCTAGATCGATTACATCCTTAGGAAGTTGTCCTCCAACTGCAATTTTATTCATATAAGTATCAGGAGCATAAAGTAAGCCGCCTTTTTGAGCAGCTGCAATAACAGATAAAGAATTGGGCATACCTTTTGCAGTTATTGTTGTTCCTTCAAGTGGATCTAGCGCAATATCAACCTCACTATTATTTCCAGAACCAACTTCTTCACCAATATACAGCATAGGAGCTTCATCTCTCTCCCCTTCGCCAATAACAATACGACCTTTAAAATCAATATCATTTAAAGCTGTTCTCATTGCATCAACAGCAACTTGGTCTGCAGCTTTTTCATCTCCAAGCCCTATAAGTTTTGAAGCCGCTATCGCTGCTTTTTCGGTAGCATTTACAATTCCAGAAGCATATTGTGTTGAAATAATTGTCAAAGTGAATCCTCTATTCTTACCAATTTAACAGATGAACTAACAGTATTTAAACCTTTTATTTTTTTTAAGGCTGAGATTAATGTGGACTCTTTTATGCTGTGAATAATAAGAATAATCTCAGCATAGTTCTTCTTTTGAGAAGGTTTTTGAATAATGCTTTCTATTGAAACCTTGTGATAAGAAAGCACTTTAGTAATACTTGCCATCACTCCGCTTTGGTCTTTGGCTAAAATTCTTAAATAATAAGAAAACTTTAGATCAGTTATCTTTCTTATTTTTAGTCTTTTCTTTCTCTTTACAGATGACCCTAAAGGGAGAATGTAAGTTCCTCTATGAATATCCATTAAATCTGACATTACTGACGCACCTGTTGGACCCGCTCCTGCTCCAGGTCCTTCAAATATGTTTGAACCTATAACATTATCATTAACAACAATTGCATTTAACTCATTATCTACTTTTGAAATATCTGAATCTTGTTTTACAAAACATGGGTGAACTCTTTGTTCAACCTGTGATCCTTTTTTTTCAGCGATTGCAAGCAACTTAATTGAGTAACCTAGTTCCTTTGCATATAAAAAATCACTGGCATCAATTTTTGAAATTCCCTCAATATATGTACCTTTAAAATCTATTTTAATGTTAAAAGCTAAACTAGAAAGGATGCTTATTTTATGAGCTGCATCAATTCCTTGAATATCAAATGTAGGATCTAATTCAGCAAATCCTTTCTTTTGTGCGTCTTTTAATACATCTTTAAAATCTCTCTTGTCTTGAGACATTTTAGTTAAAATATAATTACATGTTCCATTTAAGATTCCATAAATTTTAGAAATTTTGTTGAATCTTAAATTCTCTCTTACAGCTTTTACAATTGGAACACCTCCAGCAATTGCAGCCTCATAGTTCAAGCAAACATTGTTCTTTTCCGCAATAGCAGCTAACTCATTTCCGTGAGTTGCTATTAAAGCTTTATTTGCAGTAATAACATGTTTCTTATTAGATAAAGCCTTTTTGACAAGTTTGTATGCAACACCTGACGAACCGCCAATGAGCTCAACAATAACATCTATTTCTTTGTTTGACGCAAGCTGCAAGGCATTAGATACTAACGGTAAGTTCTTTGTATTAAAGTTTCTCTTTTTTTTTATGTTCTTAACAGCAATTTGGACAATCTTTACGTTCGATTCAGATTTAGAATTAGCTTTAAAACCTTTAAGTTGCTTTAAAAATCCTCCTCCAACTGTACCTAAGCCAGCAATACCTACTCCTAAAGATTTACTCATCTATATCCACACTTTCTGGCACACTATCAAGATCAGGTTTTTCTGATTCACTATTAAATTCTTCGCTTAATTCACCAACATCAGGATTTATAAAAGTCTCATAAAAAGAATAATTATTTTTTTCTATAAAACTACAATTAGAAAAAATTAAAAAAGCAAAGATAAGGGGGAATACACATTTTTCTTTGTAGAAAATTTTGATTTTTTGGTTCATATCAATGCTGTTTCCTCATCTATCATGTTCATTAAGTTAAAATTTTGCATTGCCTGGCCAGCAGCTCCTTTAACTAAATTATCTAAGACACTCACTATACAAATTATATCATTCTTATATCCTTTTTTAACGCCAATTATTAGTTTATTTGTTCCAACAACATCCTTAGTAGTTGGAATTTCATTGAGTGGAAGGATTTCAATAAAGACTTCATCTTTAAATCTATCAGATAAAATCGTGTGAATTTCTTCTGCAGATGAATTAATAGGATTAATATAAATGTTAGACAGTATTCCTCTTTCAACAGGTATTAAGTTTGCAGAAAAAAATACTTCTACCTTCTCATTCTTATTATGAATAGTTAACTCTTGATTTATTTCAGCTATATGTCTGTGGTCACCTACTCCATAAGTTTTAATATTTTCATAAACTTCTTTAAGTAGTTGTTCCTTATCTTTTGTTTTTCCTGCTCCAGAATATCCAGACTTTGCATCAATAATGATATTATCAGTACTTATAGCCTGCTCTTGAACCAATATTGTCAATGGAATTAAAACACTAGTTGCGTAACAACCTGGATTAGCAACATGTTTTGAATTCTTTATTTGACTTCTGTTCAATTCAGTTAAGCCATATCTAAAATCCTCTACCAATTCTAAATTATTGTGCTCAAAATTGTACCAATCTAAATAATCTTGTTCTGAATTAAGCCTAAAATCAATTGATAAATCGATAACTTTTATATTGCTTGGAAACTCTTTAATGATTTTATGCAATTGTTCATTTGGTAAACAATTGAATACAAAATCAACATTAGAAAAATCTATTTCATCAATTTTTTGATAATAAAGTTCGGTTTGACTTTGTTTTTTAATATGATCAAAATTGATTTTCTCACCTGCAGACATATTGGCAGATAAACCATTAATATTTATCTCTGGATGACTAACGCACATATTAATCAACTCATTCCCTACAAACCCACTTGCGCCTAAAATTACTATATTCTTCATGACTGATAAATTAAATCTAAGTTAAAATGATAGATTAAAAGATGGAAAAAATTATCTCTTAGAGAATTGGTAACGTCTTCTTGCTTTTCGTCTACCATATTTTTTTCTTTCAACGATTCTTGAATCTCTTGTAAGCAAACCTTCTGCCTTAAGCGCGCTTCGTAAATTTGGATCGAACAAAGAAAGTGCCTTAGATATACCATGCCTTACAGCTCCAGCTTGTCCAGATAGACCGCCTCCACTAACTGTTATCATTGCATCTATATCAAGTTTTCTTTTTGTTAATTCTAAAGGCTGATTAACTAACATGTTTAGAACTGGACGAGAGAAATACTTATCACTATCTTTTCCATTTATAGAAACTTTTCCTGTTCCTGTCTTAATCCATACTCTTGCGACTGCATTTTTTCTTTTGCCAGTAGCATAGGATCTTCCTAACTTGTCTACTGTAGGTGTAGATATCTCTTCTACTGTAGGTGTAGATATCTCTAAATTACTATCTTCTGAAATTTCCATATTAAACCATTTCAATTATATTAAACTTTTTAAGGGCTTGTGAATCGTGCGGATGACTCTCACCGCAATAAACTTTCATATTAGATATTTGCTGTCTACCTAATGGCCCTTTTGGAATCATTCTTTGAACTGCTAACCTAATTATTCTGTCGGGGTTCTTACCTTCAATTATTTTCTTTGCTGTAGTTTCCTTTATTCCTCCTGGATAACCTGTATGCCAATAATATTTTTTATCAGAAAGTTTGTTTCCAGTTAATTTTACTTTCTCAGCATTAATAATTATTACATTGTCCCCACAATCAACATGAGGGGTAAAGTTAGCTTTATGCTTGCCTCTTAGTATCTTTGATACATTTGATGCAAGTCTACCTAGAACTACATTCTCAGCATCAATCAGAAGCCATTGTTTATCCACATCCTTAGGGTTTAACGACTTTGTTTGCTTAATTATTTTAGAATTTGTCATCGTGTGGCTAATTAACTAAATAACTCCAATATGTCAATTTAAATTTCTTTACTATATAAAATCAATTAGTTACTCAATGGTATTATAATACTAATAATTTAACTTTACTTATTTTTTTTAGTTTGCTTAAATATATTTGTCGATTTTTTGCGGCTTGCGGACTTTAACAGCTAAGCCTAGAATGTAGCCGCACATAATTGAAAATGTGCGGTTTTTTTTGAACACAAATTCGGCGGTAAATTTGTTAATAACTAAATATAAGGAGAAATTATGGCTAAAAATAAATTCGTTCCTAGTGATTCAGTAAATCCTGAAACTCTAGCTCTTCATGGAGGAGATTACAGGAGTGATCCTTCGACTACTGCTGTAGCTGTTCCAATCTATCAAACTACATCTTATCAATTTAATAGCACTGAACATGCTGCAAATCTATTTGGAGCAAAAGATTTTGGAAATATCTACACTAGAATTATGAACCCAACAGTAGATGTTCTAGAAAAAAGAGTTGCTGCTTTGGAAGGTGGAGTTGCTGCTCTTTGCGTCAGTTCAGGACAAGCCGCTTCAGCGCTTAGTATACAAAATCTGGCTAAAGCGGGAGATAATGTAGTTAGTTCTACTGACCTCTATGGAGGAACTTGGAATCTTTTTGCAAATACACTTAAAGATTTAGGTATAGAAGTAAGATTTGCTGACCCTACTGATCCAGAAAGTTTCCGTAAGTTAACTGATGACAACACTCGTGCTTATTATGCTGAAACTTTACCAAACCCAAAATTAAAGGTTTTCCCCATTAGGGAAGTAGCTGATATCGGCGATGAATACAATATACCGTTAATTGTAGACAATACTTCATCACCCGTAATTTGTAAACCAATTGAACATGGAGCAACAATTGTTGTTCACTCTTTAACAAAATTTATTGGTGGCCATGGAACGACAATTGGCGGAATCATTGTTGATAGTGGCAAGTTTAATTGGGCAAAAGATAAAGAAAGGCAGCCAATGATTAATGATCCTGATCCAAGTTACCACGGCATGATTTGGTCAGAGTTTGCTGAAGCAATAAATATGCCAATTGCATATATTGTTAGAGCAAGATTTGTGGGCTTAAGAGACTTGGGTCCTTGCTTGCCTCCTCAAAGTGCTTTTCAAATAATACAAGGCTTAGAGACGGTAACACTAAGAATGCAAAAGCATTGTGATAACGCTGCTAAAGTTGCTGAATTTCTATCTAAACATAACAAAGTAACTAAAGTTATATATGCAGGTTTAGATGAAGATGAGGCTGGTAAGAGAGCAAGTAAATACCTTAAAGGTGGATTTGGAGCTCTTTGTGGATTTGAGCTTAAAGGTGGTAAACAAAGTGGTCAGAAGTTTATTGATAACCTAAATATGTTCTACCATGTAGCAAATATAGGTGATGCAAGAAGCTTGGCAATCCATCCAGCTACTACAACTCACTCTCAATTATCAGATGAAGACATGCTTGCAACCGGAGTTAGTCCTAGTTACGTAAGACTCTCTATTGGAATTGAGCATATCGATGATATCATAAGCGATCTATCTAACGCTCTAGATAACGCTTAATAAATTTAAATCCTCTTAGTATTTTTGTACTAAGAGGATTTTCTACTTAAAACAAACATATAAATAGATAATAAGAATAGTATTATTGAATTTCCTTGATGAGCTAACGCTAGATACCAGGGAATATTTAAAAATGTCATTAGAATACCAATTCCTCCTTGAATTAAAAAGACTATATCAAAAGATACAATAAGAATTAGCGTCTCATACTTTGAATTTTTATTAAAAATAATAAAATTTAAAAAAATTATTACAGATAATAGAATAAATGCGAAAGTCCTGTGAAAGAACAATATAAATTCTTTATTCTCAAAAAAACTATATAGATATCTGGTTTGAATTATTAAATCCCCTGGTACTAAATTTCCATCATAAAGAGGCCACGTATTATATAATAATCCAGAATCAGTGCCTGACACAAATGCCCCATATAAAATCTGCAAAAAAATAAGAATAAAAATTGTTAGTATAAGTTTATTTTGGATTATTAGATCTTCATTCACTCTATGTCCAAGTACAAATTTTAATAATGAGTGGAAAATTAAGCCCAAAATAATTAATGCAATAGTAAGATGCAATGAAAGACGATATTGACTAACATCAACTCTGTCTGTTAATCCGCTTTTTACCATATACCACCCAACTATTGCTTGGACAGCAAGTAAGAGGCCTATCAATAAAACATTGAAATAATATCCCTCTGGAATTTTCTTGCTGATTATCATGTAGATTAATGGAGCTAGATAAATCAAGCCAATAAGTCTTGCAAAAGCTCTATGAAACCACTCCCAGAAATATATAACTTTAAATTCTGCAAGAGTCATACTGCTATTTATCAAAATGAATTCATCAATCGTCTTATATTTATTAAATTCAATTATCCACGAGGTCTCACTGATTGGATATAGAATTCCAGTCACTGGTAGCCATTCTGTGATAGAAAGCCCAGAATCAGAGATTCTTGTATAACCCCCAATCAAAATGATAGATACAACTGAAAGGCCAAGTATAATTAACCATATTAAAAAAATATTGATTTTACCAAATAACATAATTAAATAAAAACAATGAACAAATTTAAGAAAATATTAAGCATATTGATTTTTATTGTGAGCATATTCATATATTCTTTATTAGTTATGGTTTTTTTATCAAAAATCAACTTCAATAATTGGTTTATTGAACTTATTATATACTTTACTGCAGGCATATTATGGATTTTTCCTTCAATATATATTTTGAAACCATTTAAAAGAAATAAATGAACAAAAAAGAAAAAATTAAAAAAATGAAAGAAGTCAGATCTTTGATCGATAGAATTGATGACAAAATTTTACCTTTAATGGTAAAAAGATCAAAGCTTGTAAATAAGGCTTTAGAGCTTAAATCAAAAAAAAATGAGATTATTGATAGGAAGCGTATAAATCAGATACTTAAAAAAGTAGAATCTAAATCACAAAAAATGAAGTCTAATCCAAAACTAATAAAATCTATATGGATGAATATGATTCAAAGCTTTATTGATCATGAGAGAAAAGAATTTAAAAGAAGGAAATAATTATTTGCTGTGGGGTGGTAATTTTTTCTCGACAAACCACTCATGTTTCTTAGTCGCAGGATTATATTTTTTCATCCTCAGTTTATCTTTAGCCTTTAAACCTGAAGTAGGCTTCTTTACGTAGTAATAGAATTTACTATCAGTTTTATCTTCAGGAACTAATCTAACTTTTACAGTAGACTTTTTTGCCATTTTAATTTCTTCTTAATCTTGGTTTAATTTTTTCTTAAGTGCAACTAGATCATTCAACACGTGCATTAGCTTCTTCCGTTTTGTTTCACTTACTGCTCGAGATGAATTGTTTATTTCATCTTGATGAATATTATTATTTTCATTATCTGTAAAGAAATTATTAGGGCTATCTTTAGTTAAAATTTTTCTTGTTCCATTCTCTTTTATTACTTTCTGGACACCTCTTATTGTATATCCATCGTTATATAATAAATATTTAATACCCTTAAGTAATTCAATATCTTCAGGTCTATAATATCTTCTACCGCCACCTCTTTTAATTGGTTTGATTTGAGCAAATTTTGTTTCCCAAAATCTCAAAACATGTTGGGGGAGAGATAAATCTTTAGAAACTTCACTTATTGTTCTAAATGCTTCGGGTGATTTAGTGTTCATAAAAAAAATTCCTAAACATTTGATCCAGTTAGTTTATTTTTTGCATCAACTTTTGACTTTAAAACATTTGATGCTCTAAATGTAACTACATTTCGAGCTGTGATTGGGACTTCTTCTCCTGTTTTTGGATTTCTTCCAATTCTCTCTTTTTTACCCCTTACTATAAAAGTACCAAAAGATGATATTTTAACATCTTTTCCACTTATCAAGCTTTTTAAAATTTCATTAAAAACTGAATCTACTAATGACGCTGACTCATTTCGAGATAAACCTACATTCTTAAATACTGCTTCACTTAAAGAAGACCTTGTTGTCGTTTTCTCCATTATGAAAATTATATGTAATAAAATCTAATCTAACAACATATTATTGTAAATAATGGCATAAAATTTCTATGTTTTCATAGTCTTAGAAATATATCTTTTGATTTTTTCATTAACATTATTCTGAACTAATGAATATATGATGTCTGCTGCATAAGATATTCCCATGTGCTCTGAGCTTCCATGACATTTTATTACTGGAGAATTTAAACCTATCAATATGCCGCAGTTATGGATCCTAGGATCAAGCCTTTCATTAACTGATTTTAGCGCTAGGGACGAAAATAAGTATCCTAATTTTGAAACAACTGAACTCTTAAATCCATTATTGAGGTATGTCTGTATCATTTTAGCAGTTCCTTCTGCTGTCTTTAAGGCGACATTTCCAGTAAACCCATCAGTTACAACAACATTGGTTCTTCCAATAGAAATATCATTTCCTTCAACGTAGCCATAAAAATTAATTATAGATTCATCAGAAAGTTTTTTTAAGGTCTCAGATGCCGCCTGAACAATCTCATTTCCCTTATTTTCTTCAACTCCAACATTTAAAAGTCCAACAGATGGGTTTTCAATTTTAAATAAAATTGAGGCTAAGCTTGAACCTAGAATTGCATTGTCTAACAAATATCTAGCGTCATTTTTTGTATTAGCGCCTAGATCAAGAATTATTGATTCACTTTTTAAATTAGGCCAAATAGATGCAATTGCAGGTCTTTTAATTTCATCTATCGTCTTAACATAAAGTAAAGATAAAGCCATTAGTGCTCCAGTATTGCCACAAGATAATAAAGAATCTGATGTTCCATTAACAACCGATTGTATTGCTTTTGCCATACTAGATTCAGTCTTTTGTTTAATCACTTCAGCAGGTTTGTCTGACATTAAAACTTCTTGCTCACAATCAATAATCTCTGAGTTTTTATATAATGAACTATATTTATCTAATTCACTCTTTATAGAATTTTCATGTCCAAACAAATAAAAAGAATAATTATCATTTCTTAAAGAAGATTCATTCAGTCCTAATATAATCTCAGACAGTGAAGTTTCACTTCCCAATGTATCAACAGATAGTTTAATATTTTTATTCAATTTAGCTAAACTTTAATTTCGTTAATATTAGTAAACTCAAAATTAATCTTGATATTTTTTTCCAAAGCAGATTCTTTAAAAAAATGAATATTCTTCAACAAATAATCAATGAAGAAATTTATTTTTTCTGAAGATACTCTCTTGTCTTTATAGATATTGTCTTTAACAGTGTTAAACAATTTTTCTTTGTTATTTTGCTCCCTATACATCTGAACGCCCTGACTATAATTTGATATCCTACCATAAAAGGCAGATATAAAAACTTTCATTTTTTTATTTACCGAAACGTCACCAAATCCCATCTCTCTTAAATTGTTTTCAAAGTCTTGAAACATAAAGTCAAATAGTTTTTGAGGTATCGGACTATTATTGATTCCTGATTCTCTGAAGAATTGAAAAATCATAAATGAATGAAAAATAATTAAATCAAAACGTGACTCAAGAGTGTCATCTACTTCTTTATCAATATAAAAAAATTTTAATCTCGATCTTTTGATCACATTCTGATAAATTTTTTCAATTAATATTGAATTATTTTTCCTACTGAATATCATCTTATTAAATGTATAGGTTCATAATATATCTACTATTTGTATTGTTTGTATATAGTTGTTCTCCTATAAACAAACAACATGGGTTTTCCGCAGATGACATAATCAATAACTCAGCGGAAATGGAAAAACTAGCAGTTAGTGACACAAAGACACATAAGAATCATATTCTTGATACATTAGGCTCACCTTCCGTAAAGATCCAAGACGTAGATGATGTATGGATATATCTTTTATCTGTAAAAGAAGAAAAAGTATTTGAAGATGATGAAATTAATTTTCAACATGTGTATCGCTTTCAATTTGACAGCAATGGATACTTGATAAAATCTGATATACTTGATAAAAGCAATTTTAACCAGATTGCATTCTCTAAAGAAGAAACAACGATCACTAGAGACGCTTATAGTATCTCAAATCAAATTTACGATGCCTTTACAAAAGGGAGGTAAATTATAAAGCTGCGAGCAATAAGAGAGCTACTATATTTGTAATCTTAATCATAGGATTTACCGCAGGGCCAGCAGTATCTTTATATGGATCTCCTACAGTGTCTCCAGTAACTGCAGCTTTATGTGCTTCCGATCCCTTCCCACCATAATTTCCATCCTCAACATATTTTTTTGCATTATCCCATGCTCCACCGCCTGCAGTCATCGATATAGCTACAAATACACCAGTAACAATTACACCTAACAGCATTGCACCTAAAGCTGAAACAGCTGCATTCTGATCTGCTACAAAAGAAACTACAAAATATAATACTATTGGTGATAGAACTGGAAGCATTGAAGGAATAACCATTTCTTTAATTGCAGACTTTGTTAGCAAGTCTACAGATTTTGAATAATCAGGCTTAGACTCGCCTGACATAATCCCAGGGTTATCTGCAAACTGCTGCCTAACTTCTTCTACAACTGCTCCACCAGCTCTTCCAACAGCCATCATCCCCATTGATCCAAAGAGATATGGCAACAAACCACCAATTAATAATCCAACAACAACATAAGGATTTTCAAGGCTGAAGTTTGGTGTGATATGACTTAGATGATCCGTTTTAAGATCATTAACGTATGCTGCAAAAAGAACTAGAGCACCCAAACCAGCTGATCCAATTGCATACCCTTTAGTAACAGCTTTAGTTGTGTTTCCTACTGCGTCTAATGCATCAGTAGTTTTTCTTACACTTTCATCAAGATTGGACATTTCAGCAATGCCACCTGCATTGTCTGTTACTGGTCCATATGCATCAAGTGCTACAACCATTCCAGCCAATCCAAGCATTGAAGTTACTGCAATTGCAATACCAAAAAGACCTGCAAGTTGGAATGTTAAGACAATTCCTATCACAATGACAATTGCAGGAAGTGCAGTCGCCTCCATAGAAACAGCCAAGCCTTGAATAACATTTGTTCCATGTCCTGTGGTTGAAGCCTTTGCAATACTTTGTACAGGTCTATAGTTAGTCCCTGTATAATATTCAGTAATCCAAATAAGAAGTCCTGTAATTACTAATCCAATAATTGCACAAACATATAATGACATTCCAGTAAAGCTTGCATTGCTAATATCACCAAATCCAATAACTTTCTGAGTAACTGGATACATGAATACAAGTGAAAGTACAGAAGATGCAATAAATCCCTTATAAAGTGCTCCCATAATACTTTCTGATTTACCAAGTCTTACAAAGAAAGTTCCGATAATTGACGCTATCAAACAACTTCCACATATAGCCATTGGATAAATAAGCATTGATGATGAGCCTGGGAAAAAAATCATTGCAAGTACCATTGTTGCTACAACTGTAACTGCATATGTTTCAAATAAATCTGCTGCCATTCCAGCACAGTCACCTACATTATCTCCAACATTGTCAGCGATCACGGCAGGATTACGTGGATCATCTTCTGGTATTCCAGCCTCTACTTTTCCTACAAGATCAGCTCCAACATCTGCACCCTTAGTAAAAATACCTCCACCAAGTCTTGCGAAAATCGAAATTAAAGAAGCACCAAATCCTAAACCTACAAGTGAATTTTTTAGAATACTTTCATCAACTGAATAACTTACTAAAACCATATAATAAACTGAAATTGAAAGTAGAGCTAAGCCAGCAACAAGCATACCTGTGACTGCTCCAGCTTTAAATGCAACATTTAACCCTTGGGCCAAACCTTTGGATGCTGCTTGAGCAGTTCTAACATTTGCTCTTACAGATATAATCATTCCTATATATCCTGCAGCACCTGATAAAATTGCTCCTATAAGATATCCGCCAACAACCCAAATGTTTCCAAAAGGAGATAAAAAGAGTAATACACAGATTATAGCACCAACAATTGCAATGGTAGTATACTGCCTGTTTAAATAAGCTTGTGCACCGACTTGAATTGCAGATGAAATCTCTTGCATTTTTTCGTTGCCAGCATCCGATTTAAGAACTGAATTTCCAGCCCAAAAACCATAAATTAATGAAAGTATTCCTGTAAATATTATGAGGTAGATTTCAATCATATTGTGTTATTCCTTTTTATCCTTTGATGCAGCAAAATGCCAAAAAAATGGCATTTATGCAACTTTTATTTTAGTGAATTCCTAAGTTCTAAATATTATCCAATACTCCATTTAATAGTCCTATCTCTTTTCCAGAGAAGAACTTGTCCGCAATCAATAAATACTCAGAAATTACTACTTTCTTTGAAATTTCAGCACCATATTTTAGCTCATAAATAGCTGGATGGAATATTGCTAATAAAAGCGGGTCAATCTTATCAATCTTGTTCTTATTAGATAAAGCATGATTGAGATCATTATCTATCCGATTTAGGTTATCTTGAACTCCATGAAATATTTTATCAGCAAAGTTTAAATTTGATTTAGATATAGAATGCTTATATTCAGAGTTTTCTATTATTTGCTTAAAAATATCTTGAATAAAAGAACTCTTCGCATCCTTGTTAATTGATAACTGATATAATGCCTGAACTACTAAAAGTCTTTGTAAAGATTTGATATTAGACATCTTCGTATGAAGGCAGATTTCTCAGAACTGAAATAACCGCATCAATAGTCTCTACTGGTTTTTTTTCATATCTTGCTTTCACCTGATCCATATTTTCGCAAGTTAAAATTCCATTTCCAATTGGAATTTTCTTACTCATAGATAAGGACATGATTCCGTCTATTATAGAAGACGAAATAAAATCAAAGTGCTTTGTTTCACCTCTAATAATACATCCAAGAGCAATAATACCGTCATATTTTTGAATCCTCTCATCATCAAACATAGATAATAATGTAGGAATCTCAAATGAGCCACTTACCCTACTAACTTCATAAGAATATTCTTTTTGATCTAAGTAGTTTTTTGCTTTATCAATCATAACATCAGCAATATCTTTATAGAAATCTGCACAAACAATTAGAAAATTTAGTTTTTTTGTCATTTTTTTAGTTTAATTCACTAAGTAATCTTGTTTCAATAATTTCAATATTATATGCCTCTAATCCAATAAATTTCCAATCTGTATTTGTTAGCAAGATCATTTTTTTTACACCTAGCTCACTTAGAATCTGAGCACCCATGCCAAAAATCCTCAATTCTAATTTTTCCTCTTGAGCATTTTTTTCATCTTTAGAGTTATCATCTTGTAAAGCAGCTAGTTGACTAATAGCAGATGATCCACTGTCACGTACAAGAATAAGAATACCTCTACCTTCTTTTGATATTTCTTTAATTGATTTACGTAAAGATTCATCATTGCTTCCATAGTCTCCTAAAAGGTTCTCGAAATAGTCAGTTACGTGAACTCGAACTAAAATTGGATTTCCGTCATCAATTTCTCCTTTCGATAAAACAATCTGCTCAGTTTTATCAAAAGACGACTCATAGATTTTTATGTCAAAATCTTCTCCTGATTTAAGAGTTATTTTAGACTCATATGACTTATTTAAAAAATTATCTTTATGTCTTCGATATGCAATCAAATCAACAATTTTTCCAATTTTAATATTATGTTTTTCTGAAAACTTTATTAAATCTGGAATACGTGCCATTGTACCGTCATCATTCATTATTTCACAAATAACCCCTGCTGGAATCAATCCTGCTAACCTGGAAAGATCAACTGATGCTTCAGTATGTCCTGCTCTTACTAACACTCCCCCATCACGTGCAACTAATGGGAAAACATGACCCGGACTCATAATATCATCTTTTGTTTTGTTGCTATTAATCGCAGTTTGTATTGTAATTGCTCTGTCTTGTGCGGAGATTCCTGTAGTAACACCTTCTTTAGCTTCTATTGAAATAGTAAATGCAGTTGTATCTCTAGTATCATTATTTTGTGACATTAAAGGCAAATTTAATTCCTGAACTCTTTTTTCTGTTAATGTAAGACAAATTAAACCTCTTCCATGAGTTGCCATAAAATTTATAGCTTTGTCATCAACTTTTTGCGCAGGAATAATTAAATCTCCTTCATTTTCACGGTCTTCGTCATCTACCATGATGACCATTTTTCCCATTTGAAGATCATCGATGATTTCTTCTATTGAAGATATAAATTTTTGATTCATATATTGAATGTTATTTTAAATGTTGCGTAACATATCTCGCAAGCATATCAACTTCAACATTTATTATTTCACCTTCTTGGATGGAATGAAAGTTTGTGTTCTTCCATGTATAAGGAACTATATTTACACTAAATGTTCTTTTTGAAACCTTATTGACTGTAAGCGATATACCATTTAATGCGATTGAACATTTTCTGGTAATAAATTTCTTAGTTTCTTTTGTAATAGCTAATTCAACTTGGTGAGAATTGTTGACCTTATTAATCTTTAATATTTTTGTTATACAATCAACGTGTCCAAAAACAAAATGCCCACTAATCTCGTCTCCAACTCTTAATGATTTTTCTAAATTTACTATTGATCCTTTTCTTAAATCTGAAAGGTTAGTACATTTTATAGTCTCTCTAGAAATATCAAAATCTATATCAACAAACTTACCATTCTTTTTAATAGTATGTGCTGTAAGACAAACTCCATTGCATGCTATAGAACTTCCTTTCTTAATATCTTTTATTTTAAAATTTGTACTAAGCTTTAGAAGATAGTCTCCTTTCTTCTTAAACTCTTTTACTTTTGCAAAATTTTCTATTATTCCAGAAAACATTTCCTATCCTCGAGTATAAATATCCATAGTATCATCTTCCACTCTTGTACTATTCTCTAACTTAAATTTTTTTACTAAATTCATTTTTCTTATATTTAAATTTGAAATTGCTCCGATCCCTTCACCTCCTATTACTTTACTAGCCCTAAACCAGTATATTTTATCAATAAGATTGTTCTTAAGTAACGAAGTACCTATCTGTGATCCACCTTCAACTAATATACGGTGATAACCTTTCCAAGAAATTAATTTAATAACCTTTCTTATATCTAGCATATCTGGATTGTCGTTCAATCTAATCAATGTAATCTTTTTATATTTTTTCTTATTAAAATTAGAAGAGTTATGAAAAATGGATATTTTGCGATTTTTTAATTTAAAAATCTTACTATTCAAACTTAGACTTAAATTTGTGTCTAAAATAAATATATCTGGAGAAGTATGCTCTAAACCAGGTAATCGACAATTCAATGATGGATTATCTTTCTCAACTGTACCCCTTCCAACTAAAATGCAATCGTTCTTACTTCTAAGATAGTGACCCATCATTCTTGAATGTTTTCCAGTAATCCACTTACTATCTTTTGTTTTTGTGGCAATTTTACCATCAGCAGTTGATGCTATTTTAAGACACACATGAGGCTTATTCTTATTAATTGAATGAAAGAAAATATTATTAAACTTATTCATGTGATTATTAAAGTTGGTTTTAGTTACTCGTATACCTCTATTCCTTAATTTTTTTATACCATCACCGTTAACTAATGGATTCTTATCTATTTGAGATATAACAACATCTTTAAATTTATATTTTATAATATTATCAACACATGGTGGGGTTTTGCCTCTATGTGAACAAGGTTCTAAAGTTGAATACATTGTAGAACCTTTCAGTAAAGACTTATTTCTTACTTGACTAATTGCGTGCATTTCAGCGTGGGGTGAGCCTCCTATCTGAGTCCATCCTCTAGAAAGTATTTCTCCGTTTTTAACTATAATCACTCCAACAGGAGGGTTTGGAGCAGTCAAACCAACTGAACGTTCAGCCATTCTAACAGCCAACTCCATATACATTTTGGAACTCAATTTATTACCTAGTCTTTATTTGAAGAAATAACTCCTAAGAACTCTTCAAAGTCTTTTGCTTCCCTAAAGTTCTTATAAACAGAAGCAAACCTAACATATGCTACAGAATCTATGCTTTGAAGTCCTTCCATTACAATCTCTCCAATTACATCTGAAGATACTTCTGTTTCACCTAAACTCTCTACCCTTCTTACTATTCCACTTAACATTCTATCTACACGATCACTGTCTACGGGTCTTTTCCGTAAAGCTATTTGGACAGATCTTTCTAACTTATCTCTAGCAAAAGGAACTTTTTTTCCAGATTTCTTAATTACAGTTAATTCTCTTAATTGAATTCTTTCAAACGTAGTAAATCTTGCTCCACAAGCTGCACAAAATCTTCTTCTTCTAATTGCTGAATTATCTTCTGTGGAACGAGAATCTTTTACTTGAGTATCGTCATTGCTGCAAAACGGACATTTCATAAATACCTACTAACTATAAATTGGAAAATTATCACAAAGTTCTTTAACCTGTTCCCTTACTTTCGCTTCAACTATACTATTATCATTAGGATTTTCTTGAAGTCCATTTAAAGTTTCAAGAATTAATTCCCCAACCCGCTTGAATTCATCCTCTTTAAATCCTCTAGTTGTTCCTGCCGGAGTTCCAAGTCTAATTCCAGAAGTAACCTTTGGAGGATTGGGGTCTTTTGGTATTCCATTTTTATTACATGTAATATTTGCATTTTCTAGACTTGTAGAAGCTGCTGCACCAGTTAAATTTTTAGGCGTTAAATCAACTAGTAGAAGATGAGTATCTGTACCTCCAGAAACTATTTTCAAGCCTCCATCAACTAAAACTTCACTCAGTTTTTTTGCGTTCTTGATTACTTGTTTTATATACTCCTTAAATTCAGGTTTAAGTGCTTCTCCAAAAGCAACTGCCTTTGCAGCTATTACATGCATCAAAGGACCACCTTGATAACCAGGAAATACTGCTGAATTAAATTTCTTTCCGAGACCTTTATTGTTTGACAATATCATTCCACCTCGTGCACCTCTAATTGTTTTATGTGTAGTTGAAGTAACAACATCAGCATATTCTAATGGATTAGGGTATTCGCCTGCAGCAACAAGTCCTGAGAAATGAGCCATATCAATATGCAGATAAGCACCAACTTTGTCAGCAATTTCTCTAAACCTTTTAAAATCTATAATGCGAGAATAAGCGCTACCACCAGCAATTATTATCTTAGGACTATGTTCAGTTGCAACCGACTCAACTTCATCATAATTAATCAATCCTTTGTCGTCTAATCCATATTGAACCGCATTGAACCATTTCCCAGATAAAGATGGAGCAGATCCATGTGTTAAATGTCCACCTGCATCAAGACTCATCCCTAAGATCGTATCACCAGGTTTAATGAGTGCCAAAAGTACAGCCCCGTTAGCTTGAGCTCCAGAATGAGGTTGAACATTTGCATACTCACACTTGTAAAGTTCTTTTAATCTATTTATTGCAAGGTCTTCTGCAATATCTACAAATTCACAACCTCCATAATATCGAGCGCTTGCATATCCTTCTGCATACTTATTAGTCAAAATTGAACCTTGGGCCTCTAAAACTGCTTTGGATACAATGTTTTCAGAAGCAATTAATTCAATTTGATTTTGTTGACGATCTAGCTCTTTATCAATTGCTAGAGAAATCTCTTTATCTATCTCATTTAGAGACTTTGAAAAAAAATCCATAAAACTTAACCTATCTTATTTACTCTTTTTGTATGACGATCTCCCTCAAAAGGAGTCGAAAAAAATTTATCGACACAAGATATGGCCGTAGATTCATCTACTAATCTTGCTCCAATAGTTAAAACATTTGCATCATTATGTGCTCTTGCCAGTTCTACCATCTCTTCGTTAACACACAAAGCTGCTCTTATTCCTTTGTGTTTGTTAGCAACCATAGCCATTCCTTGTCCACTTCCACAAATTAATATCCCTCTAGTAGCATCATCATCAGCTAAATCAGTACATACCTTCTTTGCAAAATCAGGGTAATCAACTGAATCATTATTAGTTGGACCTCGATCAATCAAACTAAAATTATTACTTTCTAAATACTCAATAATTTTATTCTTCATCTCAAAACCAGCATGGTCAGACGCGATAGACACTTTAAATTTTTCAGGCATATCTACGTATTTTTAAACCATTTATACTAAATATGGTACCATTAAATCAAATATTCTCTAGTGAGGCCACAATAATCTTTCCTGTAATATGTCTTTTAATTTTTTTGGCCTGTCAGTCATAATTCCATCAACACCATAATCTATTAAAGTTTTCATTTCACTTTCATCATTAATAGTCCAAACATGAATCTTCTTTCCTGAGCTATGTACATGTCCCACTAAATTTTTTGTTACTATTTTCACCCCATAAAAATACATAGGGATTTGAAGACAAGGAGCGTTATTGTTAAAAAAAGGAAGAAATCTATTTATGAAAAAATTAATTACTTCATCCTGAGACATTGAAGTACATAGCCTATTCTTTAAACCATCTCTCAATATATTTAAATTCTCATATTTAAATGATCCAACACAAAATCTATTTAAGTTTTTTTGTTTTTTAAGTTCATCTAAAAGCAAATAAGCTGATTTCTCACTTTTTGGCTCAATATTAAAATATATATTTGACCAAGTGTTTAACGCTTCGGATAAAAGAGGAACTTTGTGCTTATTAAATATTTTATATTCTTGTAATTCTGCAAAACTTACATCGGAAATCTTAACATCTAAATTACAAATTCTTTTTAAATCATTATCATGAAAAATTACCAATTTATTATCTTTGGTATGCTGAACATCTGTTTCTATATATTGATATCCTAGATTTATTGATTTTTCGAATGCTTCTAATGTATTCTCATCATTTTCAATAGATCCGCCTCTATGAGAAAAAGGAGTAAATTTGTAATTGTCTAAATAATCAAAAGGCATATATATATAGATCCATGATTGAAAATTTTTTAATTATTTTAGCGTTCAATTGGCTCGTCGTCACTCTTTTATGGTTTTCAACTTTAAAAATCAGAAGAGCAGATTTTATTGATATTTATTGGGGTCCAAGTTTCTTTTTTTCAGCACTGCTAATATTTTTTTTGAACAATAATTTTACTCTGGCAAGCTTTATAATTCTTATACTTGTTGGGATATGGGGTATGAGACTAGGTTTGTATTTATACTTTAGAAATATCAAAAAAGATGAAGATAAGAGATATATAAAAATCAGAGATTCAATAGGCAACATTGGTCTATATTTTATTACTTATATGATTCAAGTAATATTAATTGGATTAGTGTCTCTTCCTATTCAAATATTGATCATACAAAGTGAAGTAATAAATTTGAATTTTATCTCTTTAATTGGAGTTATTGTAACTTTTATTGGAATTATTATTGAGAGTACTGCAGATTTGCAAATGTCTAAATTTAAAGCAATTCCTAATAATAAAGGGAAGTTGATGGATAAAGGGTTATGGCAATTCTCAAGACATCCAAATTATTTTGGAGATAGTTTATTTTGGTGGGGTATATTTATATTTTCTTATTCATACACATCTAATTTACTGATAATCATATCACCAATAATAATGACTTATTTCCTTATGCGAGTTTCAGGTGTAACGTTATTAGAACGTCAATTAAGATATAAAAAAGAAGGCTATGATGAATATATAAATAACACAAGTTCTTTTATATTAATGCCTAAGAAAAATAAAAAATAAAATGTCAAATATTCATTCATCAAGTTTCCCTTCTTTAAGACTTCGTAGAGGAAGATCGAATCCGTGGATCAGAAATTTACTAACTGAAAATAAATTAACAGTTAATGACCTAATTTGGCCAATATTTATTTGTGAAGGTGAAAATAAAAAAGAAGAGATATCTTCTATGCCTAATGTTTATAGATATTCAATAGATCGACTTGATGAGATATCTGAGAACGCTAATGATTTAGGAATAAACTTAGTTGCATTATTTCCTTATACGCCCGAAGAGAAGAAAACTGAGGGCGGGGAAGAATCTATAAATTCAAAAAATCTTATTTGCGAATCTCTAAAAAAGATTAAATCTCAAAAAAATAATTTTGGAGTTATGTGTGACATTGCTCTTGATCCTTATACTTCTCACGGTCATGATGGATTGGTAAATAATGAAGGGGAAATTTTAAATGATGAAACAAATTCTTTGCTAGTTAAGCAAGCTTTGTTATTTGCTGAACATGGAGCCGATGTCATTGCGCCTTCTGACATGATGGATGGCAGAATAGGTAAGATTAGAAACAAACTTGAGGAAGAGAAGTTCTACGATACTATAATATTATCGTATGCAGCCAAATATGCTTCAAAAATGTATTCACCATTTAGAGATGCTGTAGGCTCATCATCAAATCTAAAAACAGACAAAAAAACATATCAAATGAATATTGCAAATTCTGATGAGGCCCTAAGAGAAGTTGCAATGGATATCAAAGAAGGTGCAGACATAGTAATGGTAAAGCCTGGGATAAGTTATCTTGATATAATTAGTAAAATTAAATCAGAATTTAATTTCCCAACCTTTGCATACCAGGTATCAGGAGAGTACTCCATGATAAAGGCAGCTGCAGATAAAGGTTTTATTGATGAGGAAGAAATAGTCTTTGAACAACTAACATCTTTCAAAAGAGCTGGAGCAGATGCAATATTATCTTATTTTGCACCTGATGTTGCTCGAAAATTAAAATCAGGAAATTAATCTTTTAACTAAGCTTGAAGTATCGAATTGATTTCCACCCATTTTTTGAATCTCTGAATAAAAATCATCAACAATTTTAGTTACTTCCAGATTTATGCCATACTCTTTTGCTTGTTCAAAAGTAATCGATAAGTCCTTCCGCATTAAGTCAACGGCAAATCCAAAGTCAAATTTATTATCTACCATTGTAGTAAATCTGTTTTCCATTTGCCATGATTGTGCTGCCCCAGATGATATCACATCTAAAACATCTTCTGGGGAGAGTTCAGTTTGTTTCATAAAATAAATCGCTTCAGATAAACCTTGGATTAAACCGGCGATACATATTTGATTAATTATTTTAGTCAATTGACCAGAACCAGAATTCCCCATAAATTTGATTTTTTTTCCATAAGATTTTAATAATTCCTCACATTTTACAAATGCCTTTTTGTCTCCACCAACCATAATACTTAAGGTTCCATTTTCAGCTCCAGATTGTCCACCAGAAATTGGTGCATCAAGAAAAGTAACTTTTTTTTGAGAAAAAATTTTTTCTAATTCTAATACTAGCTTCGGAGATACTGTTGAATGATCAATAAATATACTACCTTCCTTTAATTGATTTAAACATCCATTCTCTGAAGTTGTAATATCTTGAAGGTCTTTATCATTACCGACGCAAGAGATAACAAAATCATATTCTTTATTAATTAAACTTAGATCATTAATTACTTTTCCCTTATAGACAGACTGCCACTTATCCATTTTCTCTTTTGACCGGTTATATACTGAAACATCATTTGTTTTACTAAGATATCCTGCCATTGGAAATCCCATAATCCCTATTCCTATAAATAAAATTTTATACATTAAAAATATCTGTCATTCTTTGCATTGCACTAATTGTTACCAACAAAGGCATTCTAAATAATCTACCTCCAGGAAATTTTCTATGTTTTATTTTTTCAAACAATTCTAATTCTGCAGTTTTTCCATTAGCAATACCTTCAGCAAGAATCTTTCCTGCTAAACCTGTGAGAGCAACTCCATGACCTGAAAATCCCTGAGCATAAAATATTTTTTCACTTTCCATACCAATGTCTGGAACTCTATTCATAGTCAAAGCTATTAAGCCTCCCCAAATGTAGTCAATTTTTAAATGACTAAGCTGCGGGAATATTTTATCTAATTGTCTTTTTGTTCGTTTCTTTAAACCTTCTACATTCTTTAACGAATAACCTACAGCACCACCAAAAATCATCCGCTTGCTTGCTGACAATCTGTAATAGTTTAAATCAAAATTAGTATCTGAGACACAATAATCATTCGGCAGCACTTGTTCTTGATGTGAAGAATTTAAATGTTCTGTGCAAACTATGTATGTTTCACATGGCATTACTCTATTTTTAAAATTCATATTTAACTCTTCTAAATATGCATTACAACATATGGCTATATTTTTAGCGTTAACTTTTCCTGAACTTAGCAGTACCTCAACATTACTCTTAGCTTCATTGATTTTTCTAACAGAAGAATTTTCATACATTTTTACACCTAAATTGTGAGCTGCATGCATCAATCCAATTGCATATTTTAATGGATGCAAGTGACCTGCTCCATAATCTAAAACTCCGCCATAATATAATGAAGATCCAATTTCACCTTTAACTTCTGCTTTATCTAAGATATCAAGTTTATCATACCCATAAGTTTTAAATTTATATTTCGATTCTTTTTCATATTCTTTCATCTTACTTTCACTAGTCGCAGCAATAATGCCTCCATTTTTCTTATCACAATCAATATTAAATTCCTCTATTCTCTGATCAATAAGATTTACAGAATCAAGAGAGATGTCCCAAATTTGTTTTGCAAAATTTATTCCATAATTTTTTTCAATAATATCTATTCCCCATGCAACATCAGGCCAAATTTGACCTCCATTTCTTCCTGATGCGCCCCATCCAATTAAATTTTGCTCTAATAAAATAACATTCAATCCTTTTTTAGCTGCCTCAATTGCAGTAGATAAACCAGTAAACCCTCCTCCAATTACGCATAAGTCACAGCTCAGTTCATCATTTAAAGAGGGAAAAGATTCTTTATCTTTATTTAAGCTAGCTACATAGTAGCTATCAGGATACTGTTCCATTTTTCTAGTATTCAATTAAATTTTTATATGCAAATTCTTTGGCTCAATTTTACCTGCTTGAGCTCTTTTACCAAACCATTTTTTTAGTTCTTTAGGATTAATAAGAATTTTAGATGAAGAACTAACTTTTAAGCCTTCATTAGAATCTAGGCACACTGCAGAATAGGTTTTTCCTGATTTAAATTTCTGAAGAGTAACTCCTCTTCCTTTTTGCATAAAAGGTATATCTGCATGCTTGAAAACTAGAAGTTTAACTGATTTTTTTTCCCCACTAATGACTGCTATAGAATCGCCTTCTTTATTTGAACATGAAACAGCTCTATCATTGGGTTTAAGATTCATAACTTTTCTGCCAGATTTTGTTGAAGCAATTAAATCATTAGAATTTACAAAGAATCCTTTTCCAGCTGAACTTGTTAAAAGATATTCTTGATCATCCTCATATAAACTAGCAAAAACAATTTCTTCATTATCAGCCTTATCTATAAGCATACTTAGTGGATCTCCAAAACCTCTACCTGAAGTAACTTTTGAGCAATTAATAGTATAAAATTTACCCATTGAAGAAAAAAGTATTACTTTATTATTATTTTTACATCTAACAATAAACTTCTCTGAATCTCCATCTTTATACTTAACATTAGAATAATCATCTTGATGTCCTTTAATCGATTTAATCCAACCATTTTTTGATATAATAATCGTTATGGGTTCTTTACTTTCAAATTCTTCAATAGAGTAATCAACAGATTCGTAGCTATGGTTAATTTCTGTCCTTCGTTTTGAAACTCCCTCTATCTTCTTAAAGGTTTCTAAACTTTCTTTAAATTCTTTGTCTAATATTGAAGTTTGCTTATTTTTTGATCTTAAAATTAAATTCAATTCCTTCTTATAAATTTGTAAATCTTTATATTCAGATTTTATCTCTTTTTCTTCAAGTTTCTTTAATTGTCTTAACCTCATGGATAGAACTGCTTCGGCTTGTCTTTTATTAAGCCTAAACGTCTTCATTAATTTCTTCTCAGGGTCAGGGTCAGTTCTTATTATCTTAATAATTCTATTCAAATTCGAATAAACTATAAGAAATCCTTTTAATAACTCTATTCTACTTTCTGTTTGCTTTAACCTATGCTTAGATCTTCTCTTTAGTATATTATAGCGATGGTCTATAAAAGATTTTAGAGTATCTTTAAGTGAAAATAATTTTGGCTCTAGTTTAGAGTTAATAGCATTTAAATTAATAGAAAACCTAGATTCTAAATCTGTATTTTTAAAAAGGTCTTCCATTATAACTTCGGCTTTAAAGGTTCTGTTTTTAGGAATAATTACAATTCTGATATCTTCTGCAGACTCGTCCTGTATCGTCTCCAAATAATTAACTTTTTTTGTATCAATAAGTTCTGAAACTTTCTCAATTATTCTCGATTTATTAACTTGATACGGTATTTCGTGAACTACTAACTGATATTGTCCTCGTCCTAAACTTTCTTGTTTCCATTTCGCTCTCAATCTAATTGTTCCCTTGCCTTTAGAATAAGCCTCCCTGATGGATTGAGCACTATCAACAATTTCTCCTCCTGTAGGAAAGTCTGGACCTGGAATAATTTTAAGTAATTGAGAATTGGTGTAATTTGGTTTTTTTAATAATTTTAATAAAGCAGTAAAGAGTTCTTCAATGTTATGAGGAGGTATATTTGTTGCCATTCCAACGGCAATTCCAGAACTTCCATTTGCTAGAAGATTTGGAAATGCTGAAGGAAGAACCATTGGCTCATCTTCTGAACCGTCATATGTTTTAATAAAATCAACAGTTTCTTCCGTAATGTCACGTAACATCAGCTCAGCAAATGCTGTAAGCCTAGCTTCTGTGTACCTCATTGCAGCGGCATTATCTCCATCAATATTTCCAAAGTTTCCCTGTCCATCAATTAACTGGTAACGAGTTGAGAAAGCTTGAGCTAATCTAACTAGGGCTTCATAAACAGATTGATCTCCATGTGGATGGAATTTACCAATCACATCTCCAACAACTCTTGCAGATTTTTTAAAACCAGAATTGTTTCCTAATCTTAACTGGTACATTGCATAAAGTAATCTTCTATGGACTGGTTTTAATCCATCTCTAACATCAGGGAGTGCGCGATGAGTGATTGTTGATAGTGCGTAGGCAAGATATCTCTCTTCAAGAGCACTAGAAAATTCAACTTTTTTTATATTCATATTAATTATTTATTAAATATCTCTTTTAAACGATTCCTACTTTGAGGGAAATTAAGATTATTAGGTTCAAAAAATCTCTTTCTCAAGAAATATTCAGTCAATTCTAAGCCATTACTAATATCGTTATTGTCACACTCACTATCTTTAGAGACAATAAATTTTGGTAGCTTTATCAATCTATCTTTGTAAGATCCAGCACCCTCAAGGGTCACAGCTCTACCACTTGTAGGAGAAACATAAATTAATTCATCTCTTCTCGATGTAACTGCACATTTGCTTAAATCTATTCCATATCCAATTTCTGAGAGCAGCTCTAATTCCCAATTAATATATTCTTTAATCCAATCAGTATCATTGGATGATATTTTTTTTATCATTTCTCTTGAGTTATAATAGATTAAATCGTTAGGTTGCTTCTCAGCCATAGCTAAGGAAACCAAAGAGCATAACGAAGATAATGCGATCAGTTTATCTTTCTGGTTAAGAATTAAAGATGACCAAGCTTTTATAGGTTCAATTGTAAAGTTTCCAAGGTGTGTTTCTAATCTACCTGACCATAATACCTTTACTTCATTGCCTGGTTCAATTATAGACCTTAGGTTCTTTGAATGTATTCCTCTGATAAGCCCTTTATGTCTACCGTGTTCTTTTGTAAAAACTTCTAAAATATAAGATTTTTCATTATGCAGGTTAAAGCCTAAAACGATTCCTTCACTTTCCCATCTCATATTTATTTTTCTGATTTTAATTTAACAAATAAAAATAGGTTTATCTTTTTGTTTTCAAACTTTGCAATTTCCCTTCTTGATTGCGATCCTATTTCCTTAAGCGTAGACCCTCTTTTACCTATCAAAATATTTTTGTGTGACTTTTTGCTTATAGCTATTCTCTGGTGGATTGTAATTTCATCCTTTGTTTTCTTAATTCTTTCTGTGTGAACTTTACATAGATATGGAATTTCTTTATGTATTTTATCATAAATTTTTTCCCTAGTAATCTCAGAGTAGAATATATCTTTCTTAAGAAGGACGGTTTTCTTTTTTGAATATTTTTGCTTTCTTTTTGGTAAATATTTTTTTGTAGATTCTAATAAATCACTAATACCATCACCATCTAAAGCAGAGATTGGAAAAATATCTTCTAACCCTGTCTGATCTTTATAGTCTTTAATCTTTATAAATATATTACCCTTACTAATCTTATCAATTTTATTAAGAATTAGAAATATACTTTGGTCATTAACTTTATTATATATAGTTTTAACAATTTTCTTAAGAGTCGGTTCTATTTTTTTGGAAATATCTAATACTAAATAGATTATTGTTGCTGTTTCTATTTCAGAAATTGCAGAGTTTGACATTCTATTTGAAATTTTCTTAGTTGAAGAAAATATTCCAGGTGTATCCAGTAAAATGATTTCTGCTTCAGATAAACTCTTAATTGCTTTTTGATTAAATGTTGTAGACTGTTTTTTTCTTGAAACTAAAGATACTCGTTTACCAATAATTTTATTTAATAATGTAGATTTGCCTGAATTGGTTGGTCCAATTAATAAGATAGTTCCACTTTTCATGTATTATTTAACTATTTTATTCAATCTTATAAATGATTCTGCAGCTTTCATTTCTGCATCTTTAATAGATTTTCCCTCTTCAGTAGTCTTCTTATATCCTTTAAACGAGAGTTCTACACTAAAGACTGGGTCATGATCAGCTCCAGATTGGTTTAAAAGCTTATATTCGGGTAGTTCCTTATATCTTTTAAGTGTCCATTCTTGCAAAAAAGATTTTGGATCAATTAAATTATTATTGTCCAATAATTCAAATTCTTTATTCCAAAACTTAAATATGAATTTTCTAGATTCTTCATATCCACTATCTGAGTATATTGCTCCTATTAAGGATTCACATGTATCAGCTAAAATATTTTTTTTTTCATTGCCTTTAGAACTTGTTTCAGTTGGGCCTAACAGAATAAAATCACCAAGATTAAAAGACTGAGAGATTTTATAGCATGTCTCTTTATTAACTAACTTACTATAACGCTTATCAAGCAATCCCTCAGGATCATTTGGAAAGTCATTAATTAGTTTTTCTGAGATTACTAGCCCTAAAACTCTATCTCCAAGGAACTCTAATGTTTCATTGCTATTATCACTATCAAAACTTTTGTGAGTCAAAGATCTTCTTAATATAGATTGGTCTTTAAATTTAAAAGATATTGAGTTCTCTAAATCACTAATTTCTTTCTTATGCATTTGAATCTATTTTATGAACTTAAAGAGTCTTTCAAACTGGATATCAAAAGGCCATCTCCAAAATTCTATAAACCAAGATCCATCTTTTGTTGAAAAAAATATTATTTGAGCTTTGGCGACAATTCTCTCAGCAGGCACTGGCCCCCAAAATCTACTATCATTTGAATTATCTCTATTATCTCCCATAAAGAAATAATGATTTTCAGGAACTATAAACTCTTCAATATTATCTTGTGGCTTATCTCCTAAATCCCTTATTTCATAATTTACTCCATTAGCCATAGTTTCTCTGTATATAACAATACCTTTATCATCAGTTCGAACGAACTCCCTCTCAACAGATTTAGAATTTATATAAACTATACCATCTATTAATTTTATCTTATCTTCAGGTAAGCCAATTAGTCTTTTAATATAATCATTTCGTGTATGAGGAGGCTTAAATATAACAACATCTCCTCTTTTTGGTGAATGTTCAAATATCCTTCCATTAATTAATGGCAAGCTAAATGGAAAAGAATGACGACTATAACCATAATCATATTTTGAAGAAAATATTCTATCGCCAACTAGTAAACCTGGTTCCATTGATGAAGAAGGAATGAAGAAAGGTTGAAACAGAAATGTTCTGATAAGTAATGCTATTATTATTGCATAAGATATGGTTATTAAATTAGACTTAATCCATGATGACGTAGATTCTTTATCGCTCATATGTTGTCTGCATTTATTGTTACAATAGCTTGAGCATACGGAAATTCATCAGTAATAGATAAATTTATGCTTGGGACAGAATTTTTAGGTATCAATGAATCGAGACGCTTTTTTGATTCCCCATGAAAATTCATAGAAGGTTTTCCTGAGGGTAAGTTTATAACTTCCAAATCTCTCCAATATACGCCTTTTCTAAAACCTGTTCCTAAAGCCTTTGCAGCAGCTTCTTTAGCCGCAAATCTTTTTGCAAAGCATTCAACGCTCAATTTTCTTTTCTCACATTTTTTAATTTCTGATTCTGTAAAAATTCTTTTCTTGAATCTATCTCCAAATCTTAAAAGAGTTTTTTCAATCCTACGAATATCTAAAATGTCTGAACCTAAACCAATCATGCAAGCATTCTTCCTTTTTCTATTAAACGTTTAAATTCCACTATAGTATCTTTTAACCCTGAGAAAATTGATTCAGAAATGATAAAATGGCCAATGTTGAATTCCTTAATTTCTTTGATGCCTGCAAGCTTCTCGATTGATTCAAACGTAATCCCATGACCTAAATGAACCTCTAATCCTATTTTACTCGCTAAAAAAGAAGATTCTTTGATCTTATTATATGCACTCTCAAAATCTAGCCCAAGATGAACATCTTTGCAAAATTCACCCGCATGAATCTCTACTATATCTGCGCCTATATCTTTTGCTGCATTAATTTGTTCTTCAGACGGATCTATAAATAATGACACTCTAATATTATTTTTTTTCAACTCATTAATTAAATTGTAAAGAATATTATGATTTCTTTGAATATGAATTCCACCTTCAGTAGTTACTTCTTCCCTTTTTTCTGGAACAATACAACAGGCATTAGGTTTTGTTCTGATTGCTATTTCCATCATCTCACTAGTTGGAGCCATTTCAAAATTTAAAGGCAAATCAACATTTTCTTTTATTTCTAAAATATCATCATCTCTAATATGCCTTCTATCTTCTCTTAAATGAGCGGTAATTCCATCAGCTCCAAACTCTTTACACAGAAGTGCAGCTCTAAGTGGACTTGGATAATTTTCCCCTCTAACATTTCTTAGAGTTGCAACATGGTCAATATTCACTCCGAGTCTTGGCAGGTTATCCATAAATTAGTTTTTTCGGCTACCAGGCTTAACTGGATCAATTTTTGTTAAATCTTCTGGAAGATTGTCTGGATCATATGTTGGTATATCTAGTTTTAATAATGATGTTATTTCATGATTATCAAATATGTTTTCTTGCGAACGATCAACAATGCAGGCAATGCCAAGTATGTTGACATTCATCTTGTCCAGTTTTTCTAAGCATTCTTTTGAAGATTTTCCTGTTGTGATAACATCCTCAACAAATAAAACATTTTTATTTTTTTCTATCTCAAATCCTCTTCTTAACTCAAATTCTTCATTTACTCTTTCAAAAAAAATAGATTTGGAATTAAGGCACCTAGCAACTTCATAACCAACTAGAATTCCTCCTAATGCAGGAGCTATAACATATTCAATTTTTTTATTGATTTCAGATTCAACTTTTTTTGCTAATGCATTTCCAATTATGCTTGATGTCTTTGGATCAACAAATAACTTAGAACATTGACAATAAGTACCTGATCTCTTTCCTGAGGAAAGAGTGAAATGACCATACTGCAGCGCCCCAGTTTTTTCAAAGATATTTAATAGCTCTTGTTTGTTCATATTTAATTAATAAATAGTCTTGATGCCGCACTTACATTGTCCACTTTTTTTAAAGCATCTATTATTGATTCTAAATGCAAAATATTATTTACATCTATAACAAATATCATATCAAAAAAATCGTCGCCCTTTTCAGAAATATTAAGATTTGTTATATTTCCTTTTTCACCCCCCACAACTGTAGCGAGTTTTCCAAGTGACCCTGGTTCATTTTTAACTGAAACCTTAATTCTTGAAGAAAAAAATTGATCTTGATCAACATCTTTCCAAGTAGCTGAAATCCATTCTTCTTTTTTATAATCTTTGTTTAATTCATCACAATTTAATGAATGAATGATAATACCAGAATCCTCAGATGTGATTCCAATTATGTCTTCATCTGGCAATGGCAAACAACACTCTGAAAAATGTATTGCAACTCCTGGCTGTAAATCTTTTATTTCTAATGGAACCTTATCCATCTTCTTTGATCTTCTGTATCTTGAAAAAAATGAAAGCCCTGATGCAGGCTTCAACTTTAATAATTGTCTTGGTTTTATGTGGCCTTTTCCAATTGAAATCAATAGCTCCTCTGAATTCTTTCTATTTAACTTTTTTGCAAAAGTATCCAGCAGTCCGGATGATAGATCTTCATCTTTATCTAATACTTTTTTTAGAATTTTTTTTCCAAGATTTGCAAATTCATCTTTTTCCTGTTTTTTAAAATATTTTTTAATTGATGACTGTGCTTTTGCTGTAGTAACGATATTTTCCCAAGTTTCTGAAGGAGCTTGACTTTTAGATGTCAAAATTTCAATCTCATCACCGTTCTGTATTTTTGTATATAGTGGTCTTGGTTTTCCATTAATTTTACAACCAACACAACGATTTCCTATTTCTGAATGAAGCGCATATGCAAAATCAATTGAATTAGAATTTGAAGGCAGATGGATAAGATCTCCTTTCGGGGTAAAACAAAAAACTTGATCTTGAAACATTTCTAGTTTTGTTGCCTCTAGAAGCTCTTCTGAAGATGCTCCACTATCAAGAATCTCAACTAAATCTCTAAGCCATGTAACATTTACAGGGTCTGAAGATGAATTATCAACTAAATTATAGTTTTCCTTATAAGACCAATGAGCTGCTATTCCTCTGTCAGCCACTGAATCCATTTCCTTAGTTCTTATTTGCAACTCTACCCTTTGTCTTTCTGGGCCAACAATGGTTGTATGTATTGATTGATAATTATTTATTTTTGGTGTTGAAATATAATCTTTAAAAGAACCTGGGACAGCTGGCCACCTATTATGAATTATTCCCAGTATAGCATAACAGTCATTAATGGAATCAGTTAAAATTCTATAAGCAAATATATCGGACAACTGCCTAAAAGCTATTTGCTTGTTCTGCATTTTATGCCAAACAGAATAGATTTTCTTTTCTCTACCAAGGATCTGACTACTAAGATTGTTTTTTTCTAAAAGTTCTAAAATTTTTTTCTTTATTTTTTCAGTTAAATTAGAGGTATCCTTTTTTAGATATTCAATTCTATTAGAAATTGATGAGTAGGCAGAAGGATTTAGAATTTGGAATGATAAATCTTCTAATTCATCCTTAAATTCATGCATCCCCAACCTTCCTGCAAGAGGCGCATATATTTCTATAGTCTCAGATGCAATTCTTTTTCTTCTATTTTCCTCAGGTATGAACTGAATAGTCCTCATATTATGTAATCTATCAGCAAGCTTTACTAACAAAACTCTAATATCTTTTGACATAGCTAGAATTAATTTTCTAAAATTCTCAGCTTGAAATTTATTTTCTGTATAAGTTTCTATTTTAGAAAGTTTAGTTACACCATTAACTAATTTAACAACTTCCTCTCCAAATTCATCTTTCAAATCATTTTCAGTTGTAAGAGTATCTTCAAGCGTATCGTGAAGCAGTCCTGTAACTATTGTAGACGTATCAAGTTTTAAACTTAATAAAATATCTGCTACAGCCAAAGGATGAGAAATATATGGATCTCCTGAATGTCTTCTCTGAGATTTGTGAGCTGATAGAGCAAAGTCATAAGCTTTCTCAATCAACTGAACATTTAAATCCGGGTCATAAGACTTTATTTTGCTAATAAGCTCATTTTGAACCATAGTTAGACCTTATAAATCATACATTGTGCAGTTAGTGAAGTAGAAAAAGAATGAAAATTAAAGCTTTCTAGGAATTTTATATAGTTTTTCACCTGTGTAACCAGATTTATATATATTACAAATGCTTTGATTTTGCTTAGGGTGTATCCAATTCGAACATATGTCCATCATTGGCTTTAGAACAAACCCTCTCTCATGAATTCTAGGGTGAGGTAAAATACATTTAGAATTATTTTCTCTTGCTGCACTAATTCTTCCTGGCTTCACTAGCAATATATCCAAGTCACAAGTTCGAGATGAGTTTTTTTTGTATATATTTCTTCCTAAGTTCTTTTCTATACTTTTAAGAACGAAGAGTAGTGATTCTGGTTTTAAAGCAGAATCCACCATAATAGCGCCGTTAAAAAAAGTATTTGCAGCAGAATTAAAATCTTTAGGTGGAGATGAATATAAGAAAGATTTCTTGATTACACGAATATTATTTTGATTCAATTTCTTTATCGCATACTTAAGTGAATCAACTGGACTTCCATGCTTAGAAGGCATATTCGAACCAATTCCAATAATATATATCATCTTATTGCCTTCTTCTCTCTCTCCCAACTTCTTTTCTTCTTAACTTCTCTTTTGTCATGAAGTTTCTTTCCCTTTGATAAAGCTATTTCTAATTTTGCTATTCCCTTTTTATTAAAATATATCTTTGTGGGTATCAGAGTTAAAGATTCCTTCTTTATTTTACCTGATATTTTTTTAATTTCTTTTTTATGAAGAAGAAGCTTTCTTGGTCTTGATTCGTCATGATTCATGTATGAAGAGTTAGCATATCTTGAAAAATAAGAATTAATTAGAAATATTTCATTATTAACCTCTTTAGCAAATGATTCAGAAATATCTACCCTGCCATCACGCAAAGATTTTATTTCACTTCCCATTAATTGGATTCCAGCTTCAAAAACTTCAATAAAGAAATAATTATATCGAGCTTTTCTATTTTGCGCTGCTATTTGCAAAGTTAAATAAGTGAAGCATGTTTTAATGCTTGTTCTACTGTTTTTTTTGTTTCATTAGAAATTTCTGTAAGTGGAAGTCTTATTTCACTTGAACATAGGCCCAATTTATTAGCTGCATATTTTACTGGGCCGGGACTTGATTCAATAAATAAAGCTGTATGCAAAGGCATGAGCAGATCATTAATTTTAGCTGCTTCTTGAAATTTACACTCCAAACATAAATTCATAAAATCAGAGCATAATTTTGGAGCGATATTTGCAGTTACAGAAATTGCTCCATGACCACCATATAACATAAAAGCTAAACATGTAGCGTCATCACCTGTTAATAAATTAAAATCTTCACCAATATCTATTCTTGAATTGTAAACTCTTGGAATATCTGCAGTGGCGTCCTTAACACCTACAATATTTTTCAGTTTAAACAATTCTTTCATTGTCTCATTGGTCATATTTACTACAGACCTGCCAGGTATATTGTAAATAATTATTGGTATATTGGAGTTTGTAGCAATTGACTTATAGTGTTCGTACATCCCTTTTTGAGTAGGCTTATTGTAATATGGAGTTACTATTAATGCTGCATCAGCACCGGATTTCTCAGCATGGCAAGTAAGATCAATTGCTTCCTCGGTATTATTTGATCCAGTGCCTGCAATAACTGGAACTCTTTTATTGACCTGATCTATACAAATTTCAACAGCTTGCTTATGCTCCTCATGGGATAAAGTTGGAGACTCTCCAGTTGTTCCAACTGGAACTACCCCGTGAATCCCCTCGTCAATTTGAAAATCAATAAAAGACCTAAATGATTCTTCATCAATTTTGCCATTCTTAAATGGGGTAATAAGAGCTGTAAATGATCCCTTTAACATAAAACTATTTTAGCACTATTAATTATTTAAAAAACAATAAATCATAAATATACTCCCTTTAACATAAATACCTTTATCTTGTGAAAAAAATAGCATTAATCATATTACTCGCATTTATTCCTTATTCATTGGATGCATCTACTACAAACTTTCCATTAAAGAGACCTGACCACGTAGCGGCATCACTTATGATTGACAAGCTTTTTCCTGTAAAAAGGCCTTCGCAACCTATTTTATCACAAATACTAAGCAATAAAGATTATGAATTATTTGAGCTCGCTCTGGATAAGGCTGAAAAATATAAATGGGATAGAGTTAAAGGGATTCAATCAAATATTAAAGATGACTTGGCAAGAGATGTACTTGAATGGCTAAGGTACTATAACGGAGCGACAGATTTAAATTTCTCCAACTATAAAGAATATATAAGCCTTAACTCACAGTGGCCATTAATTGAAAGTATTAAATTAAAGGCAGAGTCCAAAATAACATTTCAAGAAGACAATAAAGAATTAATAAAATATTTCAGAGATAATCCTCCTAAAACTGGATGGGGTAAAATATATTATGGAAATGCATTATTAAATATTGGTGAAATAGAAAAAGGAAGTGCTCTCATAAAAGAAGGATACATTAGTGGAAGCCTAACAAGAAAAGAACAAGCACGAGTTATTAAAAAATTTAAAAATTTATTTAATCAAGAAGATCATAAAAAACGGATAAATGAATTACTTTGGGATGGAAAGTATCGTACTGCAAGTAGGTTAATAAAATATGTAAATAAAGATTTCCAAAAATTATATGAGGCAAGAATAGGTCTTATCTCTTTTGCTGGAGGAGTTGATGACCTTATTGCAAGAGTGCCAAAAAGATTGGCTAATCATCCTGGTCTAGTGCATGATAGAATAAAATGGCGAATAAAAAAAAGAAAATACGATAGTGCCCTTGAGCTACTTTTATCAATAAGTGAATCTGATCCAAAAAAACTTCAGAGGCCAGAAAAATTTTGGCGTCAAAAAAATATATTAATTCGTAGGTTGATTGACCAACATCAATATAACACAGCTTATGAACTTGCAACTAATCATGGATTAACATCAAACGCAGATATCGCATCAGCTGAATGGATGGCAGGTTGGATCAGTATTACATTCTTAGATAATCCACAAGATGCTCTGCAGCATTTTGAAGAGATTTGGAATGTATCATCTAGACCAATATCAAAAGCACGGGCAGCTTACTGGATAGGAAAGTCATATGAAGAAGTCGGAAATAAAGAAAAATCTCAGGAATGGTATAATAAGGCCTCTGTTTATAATTTAACATTTTATGGACAGTTAGCTGGTGTAAAATCGGAAGAAAATATTTTCTTTGATCCAGTAGTAAATGTTAAAAGAGAAGAAAGTGAAGAATCAATTCAGCTTAATAACAAAGTTTATGCAGCAATCTCACTTCTTAATGAATTTGACAGACCAAAGATTGTCAAAAAGTTTTTAAAAGATTTAGCAGATAGAGAAGATATAGTTGTTGCATCAAATGCTATGCAAATTGCAGCAGATATAGGTAGGCACGATTTTGCAGTACAGGCAGGAAAAATATTTTATTATAACAATGTAATTCTTGACTCAAAAAGTTTCCCAGTTGTTGATAGACCCGAGTTTGGAAAGATTATGTTTCCTGATCAAAGCTTAATTCATTCTGTAATTAGACAAGAAAGTCAATTTGATCCAAAGGCAGGAAGTCATGCTGGTGCTAAAGGATTAATGCAGTTAATGCCATATACTGCAAAAAAAGTTTCTCAGGGACTTAATCTAGAATATTCAAAAAGCAAACTAACTGACAATCCTAATTACAATGTTATTCTCGGAAGCGCATATTTAGATATTCTCCTATCCAACTTAGATGGCTCATATATTTTAACTCTTGCTGCTTATAATGCTGGACAATCAAGAGTTGCGGCTTGGATTAAAAAATATGGAGACCCAAGAAAAGACGATATTGATGCTGTAGATTGGATAGAGCTAATACCATTCAAAGAAACTCGCAACTACGTACAAAGAGTTCTAGAGAATGTTCAAGTTTATAGTTTTCTTGAGAATAACAATACACCTCAACCTTACTCGATACTTGAAAATTTAAATCGAGGATATGTGGGCGGAAAGACTATAATTAAGCCAGTAAAAAAGAACAGCTAGTAATATTATGTTACCAAATAATGACCAAACATGTGGTTGGATCAATGAACTACCAAAACGAACAGGTATAAATAAATTTGAAGGTCAAGCCTCATGTGATTGGATTATTGTCGGGGCCGGGTATACCGGGCTTTCTGCAGCTAGACAGCTAGGAAATATGAATCCAAACATGAATATTGCAGTTATTGATGCTGAAGTGGCTGGAGAAGGTGCGAGTAGTAGAAATTCTGGTTATTTAGTTGAAAGTACTATGAATGATGGGTTCGTATCATCTAAAAATACTGAAGATTACAAAACTAAGTGTGATCTGTACTCATTGGGTATTGAAAAAGTAAAAAAATTTATAACACAGCATCAAGTTGACTGCGATTGGAATGAATGTGGAAAATATTATGCATCTTCAAAAATAGAAGATGAGAAAAAGTTAACCAGATTCAATAATATGCTTTCTTCATTAAAGATTAAAAATCAAATTCTATATAAGGATGACTTACAAAATAGGCTTGGAACAGGATTTTATAAAATTGGCATATATACAAATGGTGGCATTCTTTTAAACCCAGCAAAATTAGCTAGATCAATGGTAGATTCTTTGCCTGAAAATGTAACTCTTTATGAAAATTCTCCATTGCTTAAATGGGAGACAATAAATAAAAAAATTAATTGTACCCTTTCTAGAGGAACAATCAATGCATCATCAATTATATTCTGTACAAATGGTTTTCTGTCATCACTGGGTATAGAGAGTCATTATAGTTTTCCTCTCTTATTGACAGCAAGTATGACAAGAAGGCTTACAGATAAAGAATTTAATCAAATTGGGTCACCTAGTGAATGGGGTGTCTTATCAATAAGGCCAATGGGTGCAACAGTTAGAATGACAAATGACCGTCGCATACTTATTAGAAATACAGTTTCACTTCATAAGAATTATACAAATATAGAAAGTAATAAAAATATTCATCTAAAAGGGATCCTAAAAAGATTTCCTTCATTGCCAAAAGATATCATTGAAACAACATGGTCAGGCACTGTTTGTCGAAGTGGAAACGCTGCTCCAATTTTCAAAAAAATAAGTAATAATATTTATGCTACAGGTTGTTTTAATGGATCTGGAATTGGACTTGGAACTCTATTTGGAGAGGAGATAGCTAATAAAGCATGCAATAATATGACAAATGAGATTGAGTTGATTCAAAGAAACAAGAAACCGAATTGGTTACCGCCACAACCTTTTTTAAATTTGGGTATCAAAGCAAGATTTTTAATTGATAAAAATTATGCTAAATCTGAACTATAAATTGGCGGAGAGAGTGGGATTCGAACCCACGGTACATGTTGCCATGTACGACAAGTTAGCAACCTGCTGCTTTCGACCACTCAGCCATCTCTCCGAGCAATATTAGTGATATCTAATTTAATTTTAATTATCTAGCTTTTTCTTTAAAAGTTTATTTAAAGTACCTGGATTAGCTTTTCCTTTGCTTAGTTTCATAACCTCTCCTACAAAAAAACCAAGAAGTTTTGTTTTTCCATTCTTATACTTCTCAATATTTTCTGGATTACTATTAAGTACTTCATCTACTAATTTCTCAATTTCTCCTTCATCACTAATTTGTGATAAACCTTTTTCCTCAATTATTAAATTAGGATTTTTTCCTGTCTCGCACATATCTTCAAAAATATCTTTAGCAAGACGGTTAGAAATTTTTCCGCTCTCAATATTGTCTAATAATTCTCCCATCATATCCGCAGAAACTGGGCTATCTTGAATTGAGATATTTTTTTTATTCAAAACGGAGAACAGTTCACCAGTAACCCATGTGGTTACAAGTTTAGGAGCCCTTCCTTTAACGACCGCTTCATAGTATTCGCTTGTTGCTTTATCAGAAACAACCACTTCAGCGTCATAATTACTAAGTGAATATTCTTTAACAAATCTTGCTTTTTTCTCATCTGGAAGTTCGGGTATATTTTTTTTAATATTCTCAATCCATTCTTTTTCTAAAACTAAAGGCAAAAGATCGGGGTCAGGAAAATATCTATAATCATGAGCATCTTCTTTTGATCTCATTGAACGTGTTTCTCCTGAATTAATATCATATAAACGTGTTTCTTGATCTACGCGTTTACCTGAATCTATTAGTTTAATTTGTCTTTTTGATTCATATACAATTGCAGAACTAATATGCTTAAAAGAATTTAGATTTTTGATTTCACAACGTGTACCGAGTGCTTCGCCATCTTTATTTACTGAAACATTAACATCTGCTCTGAGTGAACCTTGTTCCATATTCCCATCGCAGGTATCTAAATACCGAAGTATACTCCTAACCTTTCTCACATAATTAACAGCTTCTTTAGGTGAGTTCATGTCAGGTTTGGAAACAATCTCCATAAGCGCTATTCCTGAACGATTAAGATCAACAAATGTGTACTTTGGATCCTGATCATGGAGGCTTTTTCCCGCATCTTGTTCAAGATGTAAACGCTCTATTCCAATTCTTTTCTGATTATTTTCTGTCTCAATATCAATATATCCTTCTCCTACAATTGGATCTTTATATTGAGATATCTGATAACCTTGAGGCAAATCTTGATAAAAATAATTCTTACGATCAAAAATTGATTTCTCATTTATTTTTGCATTAATTCCAATTCCAGATCTAACAGCTTGCTCTACACAGTAACTATTAATAACTGGAAGCATCCCTGGCATAGCTGCATCTATTAAGCTAACTTGACTATTCGGGCTTGATCCAAAATCAGTAGGAGATGAAGAAAATAATTTTGAATTTGATTTAACTTGAGCATGGATTTCAATGCCTATTACCAAGTTCCAGTCATTAATCATGTTATCCACCATTTTTCTGGAGTTGCTTTATATTGAACTGTTTCCTCAATATTTTTTGCAATGTTAAGAAGCTTTTGTTCTTCAAATGAATTTGTAATTAATTGTAAACCAATAGGTAGATTCTTTTCGTCGTTTGAAAAAGGTATGGATATGCCTGGAATACCAGCTAAATTCACCGGAACAGTGAAAATATCATTAAAATAATTCTGAACTGGATCATTTGGTTCATTGGCAATTTCAAATGCAGTACTGGGTGTTGATGGTGTTAATATTGCATCTACATCATTAAAAGCTTTGTTAAAATCATCTTTGATTAAAGATCTTACCTTTTGGGCTTTTAAATAATATGCATCATAATAACCCGAAGACAAAACATAAGTTCCTATTAATATTCTTCGCTTAACTTCATCTCCAAAACCTTCTGACCTTGTTTTCTCATACATATCAATTAAATTTTCACCTTGTTCTCTTAGGCCATAACGTACTCCATCATAACGAGCTAAGTTTGAAGATGCTTCCGCAGGTGCAATAATGTAATAAGTTGGTAAAGCACTCATTGTATGAGGCAGGCTAATATTAATAATCTCTGCACCATTTGATTTTAAAAGATCTTTACATGCATCCCAGGCTTTCAGAGTACTTTTAGGGAGATCATCACTCATAAATTCTTTTGGAACTCCTACCTTCATTCCTTTGACATTAGAGTTCATATTTTGAGAGTAGTTTTCTTTTTCTTTAATGGAAGATGTTGAGTCTTTATTGTCATGTCCAGAGATGATATCTAAAAGTATTGCTGCATCATCAACAGTTTTAGTAATCGGACCAGCCTGATCAAGAGATGAAGCAAAAGCAACAATACCCCATCTTGATACACGTCCATACGAAGGCTTGAGTCCAACGGTTCCAGTAAAAGATGCGGGCTGTCTGATAGACCCTCCTGTATCAGTTCCTAATGAAGCAATACATAAATCTCCTGCAACTGCTGCCGCAGAGCCGCCCGAAGATCCACCTGGGACAAGATCTGCTTTTGAATCTTTTAATTTCCACGGGTTCTTTACAGGTCCAAAGTAACTTGTTTTATTTGTTGATCCCATAGCAAACTCATCACAGTTTAATTTTCCTAAACTAATTAAGCCTGAATCCTTACATTTTTGAGTTACAGTTGATTCATATGTTGGAATAAAATCTGAAAGTATTTTACTTGAGGCGGTCGTTAAGGTGCCTTTAGTGCAAAAAAGATCTTTAATTCCAATTGGAACACCATCAAAATCACTTTTTAAACTATTTGAGGCTCTTCGTTCATCAGATTTAACTGCTTCTGATAAGGAAGATTCTTCTAGCACATAATTATAACAGTTTAGCTCTTTTCCTTCTGTTATATTTTTTAAATAAAGTTCAGTTAATTCTTTTGAAGATAATTCTTTATTTTTAAGAAGATCAGATGCTTGTTTTATAGTTAAATTTTCAGTCATTTATTCAATTACTTTTGGAACAACATAGAAATTCATTTCCTGTTCAGGTGCATTTTCCAATACATCTTCAGCCTCATTTATTTTCTCAACAATATCTTCTCGGGATAATAGCTTTTGCTCTAGTGAATTAGAAGTTGGATCAACTTGATCAGTTTTAATTTCCTGTAATTGGTCAACAAACTTTAAAATTGAATTTAGATCTTCACCTAAACTATCAAGTTTATCATCTTTTATCGATATGCGTGCCAGCTTACCAAGTTTTAAAAGGTTTTTCTTATCAAATTCCATAATGTTAAGAACTATTATCTATAAACATTGTATGATATATAATCAAAAAAATGCTTAATGAAACAAAAAAAGAAGTTGATTTACTTGATCTCAAAAACATTGTTGAAAGTAAGCATAAAATCATAGGACTAGACTTAGGTAAAAAACGAATTGGGGTTTCAATTTCAACCTCAGACATGGATGGAGCCCTTCCCCTAAGAACAATACAATATTCAAACATAAAAGATCTTATAGAAGAATTATCAGTAATTATAAAAACTCATGATATTAAGGCAATGGTAATTGGATTACCTATAAATATGGATGGCTCAGAAGGAAAAAGCTCACAATCTATAAGAGACAAGTCAAATAAAATATTAAGCTTCTTTGAGATGCCTTATTCTTTTTGGGACGAAAGATTATCAACAGCAGCTGTAGCACAGCTTTATGAATCCCCTTCAAAAACAAGACAAAAAAAGAAGAATCCAAAAAAAGACATTGATAACTTAGCATCAGCATTTATCTTGGAAGGTGCTCTTGAATACATTAAAAGGAATTAGCAATGATTGAGAAAGTTAATATTCCAGAAATTTCTCAAAAACATCTACATGGAATCAAAGATCTTACCGTTGATGATATCAATAAGATTTTAGAATTAAGTAACTTTTTCAAATTAAATAATAGAGAGAAAGATAAAAATTACCCGATATTAAAAGGCCGAACAATAATTAACCTTTTTTTTGAACCTTCCACTCGAACTTTAATTTCTTTCGAAATTGCTGCAAAACGATTAGGTGCAGATGTAATTAATATGAATATAGAAGGTTCTTCACTAAGGAAAGGTGAGAGTCTTCAAGACACAGCCAATACATTAGGAGCAATGAACCCGGATCTTGTTGTAATTAGACATGGAATAGATAATGCAACAAAACAAATCTCAGAAATTTTAAGCTGCCCTGTGATTAATGCTGGAGAAGGAATTAATGAACACCCTACCCAAGCTCTTCTGGATGCTTACACTATAATAAATAATGAAAGAAACTTAGAAAATATAACGGTTGCAATTTGTGGTGACTTAGAACATAGCAGAGTTGCACGTTCAAATTACTATCTCCTTAAAAAGATGAAGTCTAATGTAAGGTTTGTATATCCAGAATTTTTTAAGCCAAAAGACTTAGATAAATATGACGTAGAAACTTTCACTAATCTAGAGAAAGGTATAACAGATGCTGATATTGTTATGATGTTAAGAATACAAAATGAAAGAATATCAGATATGAAGTTGCCTTCAAAAGAATCATACTTTGAAAAATTTGGTCTAACCTATAAGAAGTTAAAATTAGCTAAACCTGACGCTCTTGTCTTGCATCCAGGTCCTATAAATAGAAACGTAGAAATTGAAGATAGCTTAGCTGACGATATAGACAAATCAGTTATTAATGAACAAGTTGAAAATGGTGTAGCAGTAAGAATGGCCTGCTTATCAATAATGGTAAAATAAGTGATTTTTGAATCATTGCTCGTTGTCTATTTCTCATACCTGTTAGGATCAATTCCCTCAGGAGTAATTATTGCAAAATTCTTCTCTTTAGGAGAACTAAATAAAATTGGCTCAGGAAATACAGGTGCAACTAATGTCTTAAGAACAGGAAACTATTGGGGCGCAGGACTTACACTTATTATCGATTTCTTTAAAGCATATATCGCAATATCAATTTGCATTATTATTAATGGAGATTTAATAATCCTTTCAGCATGTGTTATTTTACTTGGTCATATCTTTCCTGTATGGGTTGAAAATTTAAAAGGCGGAAAAGGGTTTGCATCATTCCTTGGAATCTTATGCGCTTTAAATATTACATTAATGATTCTTGTTTGTGTTGTTTGGTTAATTATATTTTTTAAAAACAAGATATCCTCTGTTTCAACTTTAATATCTGCAAACTTATCAAGCTTTTATTCTCTAATCATCTTAGATCTTTCAACTTCATTAATCTTACTATTTCTTAACTTAATTATTATTTTCTCCCATCAAGAGAACATAAAAAGATTGATTAAGGGAACTGAAGGTAAAATTTTATAATTCCTTATATTCCGCGATAATTTATATTTTTTACAGTCATAATTTGACAAACCGATCAAAAATATATTAAAGACGCCAAAAATAGAATTATGAATTTAGTTATCGTAGAAAGCCCAGCTAAAGCAAAAACAATAAATAAATATCTTGGTAATGAATTTAATGTTTTGGCAAGCTTTGGACATGTAAGGGATCTTCCATCAAAGAACGGATCTGTAAACCCAGATGATAATTTCTCATTTGAATGGGAAGTATCCAATACATCTAAAAAACACATGAAAGAAATATATGAAGCTAGTGAAAAAGCTTCAACCCTCTACTTGGCAACTGACCCTGATAGAGAAGGCGAAGCTATTGCATGGCATATAGTTGAGCTTTTAAATAAAAAAAAGCTTCTAAAAGATAAGAATGTAAAAAGAGTTGTATTTAGTGAAATTACTAAAAATGCAGTTACAGAAGGAATTGCCAATCCTAGAAACATAGATAATGATCTTGTAGAAGCTTATCTCGCTAGAAGGGCTTTAGATTATTTGTTTGGATTCAATCTTTCTCCTGTTTTATGGAGAAAGTTACCTGGAGCAAAATCTGCAGGAAGAGTACAGTCAGTCGCATTAAGATTAATATGTGAAAGAGAACTCGAAATTGAATCATTTAAACCTGAAGAATATTGGAAGATAAAAGCTGATGTTGAAATAGAAAGTGGCGTCCATATAAATGCCAACTTAATTTCTGTCGATGATCAAAAAATTGAAAAATTTACTTTTAAAAATGAAGATGCCACAAAAAAAATTGTAGAAGATATTAAAACTAAAAAGTTCAAAATTTCTGACATTTCCAAAAAACCTGCAACAAGAAATCCTGATGCGCCCTTTTCTACTTCAACACTTCAACAAACAGCTTCAAGCATATTTGGATTTGGAGCATCAAGAACTATGCAGATAGCTCAAAAGCTCTTTCAAGGAATAGATATAGAGGGTGAAACGGTTGGTTTAATTACCTATATGAGAACAGATAGCACTGAAATCTCTAAAGAAGCTATAGAATCTTATAGATCATACCTAAAAACAAATTTTGATAATAATTACCTTCCAAAAGAAGTTAGAACATATAAAAGTAAAAAAGCAAAAAATGCACAAGAAGCGCATGAAGGAATTAGACCTACAGATATTAACTTAAAACCTGATGATGTATCTAAATTCTTAGATGCCGACAGTCTCAAGCTTTATAAACTTATTTGGAAAAGAGCTTTAGCTAGTCAAATGAGCTCTGCATCATTTGAAAGGACTGCTTTAGAAATAAGTGCTGAAGATAAATCAATTAAGCTTAGAGCAAATGGATCAGTTCCAAAATTTGATGGTTTCTTAAACATATATAGTGAATTTAAAGTAAAGAGTGATGATATAGATAAAAAAAATGATGAAGAAGAATCAGAAGACGAAAATTCTTTGCCTGAAGTAAGTCTAAATACAAGAATTAATAGTGTAACTCCTGAAAACACTCAGCACTTTACCTTGCCTCCCCCACGCTATTCTGAGGCAAGCTTAGTTAAAAAACTAGAAGAGCTTGGAATTGGCAGACCATCAACATATGCGAGTATCATTTCAGTTCTTAAAATGAGGAGTTATGTTGAAGTTGAAAAAAATAGATTCATACCAGAAGATAGGGCGATACTAATTACTGCATTTTTAAAAGGATTCTTTGGCCAATATGTCGATTACGAATTTACTGCCAGTATGGAAGAATCGCTAGATGAAATTACATCAGGAAAAATCAAGTGGACAGATTTCTTGGAGAAATTTTGGAATGGATTCTCTTCTAATGTAGGAAGTGTTACAGATCTTAGAATCACAAATGTGTTAGATAGTTTAAATGAAATTTTAAAAAACCATATATTTGAAAAATCTTCTGACGACGAAACATCTGTATCAAGAGCTTGTCCTTCGGAAGGATGTAAAGGTCAACTAAGCTTAAAAGTAAGTCGATTTGGAGCGTTTGTAGGTTGTTCAGATTACCCTGATTGTAAGTTTACTAGACCCATTTCTTACAAAAAAATAAAAGAAGCATTCGAAGATGAAGTTTTAGGTATTGATGAAGCTTCAAACAAAGAAATTAAATTATTAAATGGTAGATTTGGTCCTTATATTCAATTAGGTGAACAAGAAGGAAAAGATAAACCTCAAAGATCATCGGTTCCTAAAGGTGTTTCGCCAAGCGAAATTGATCTAGAGAAAGCTAAATATCTTTTAAGTTTACCTAGAGAAATTGGATCTCATCCTGAAAGTGGAGAAATTATCACTGTCAACTATGGAAGGTATGGGGGGTATCTAAGTTGTGCTGAGAAGAATGCTAGTCTTGAGGATAACAGTGAAATATTTGACATAGGAATTAATAGAGCTGTTGATCTACTTGCTAATGCTAAACCTGGTAGACTTAGAAGTTCTTCTGAAATTAAAACTCTAGGTGAACATCCTGACGATAAGAAGCCTGTAAAAGTTATGAAGGGAAAATTTGGTCCATATATAAAATATAAGACAATTAATGCTACGATACCTGAGCAAATTGACCCAGAAAATATTGAAATGGATGAAGCTCTTGATTTAATTGATAAAAAACAAGAAAAAATGGGTAAGAAAAAAGTTAAGAAAAAAGCCCCTAAAAAGAAAAAAAGTCTGTAATTTAAAATCAGATTACTTAAGATTATCTCCACTTAAAATACGAAAGGGAAAATATGGCACTTGCTTATAATGATGTAGTAGAGAAAAAAAATGCAATTGATTTTAAAACTCAGGCTTTCATAAACGGAAACTATGTGGATTCAACAACAGGTAAAACTTTTGAAAACATAAGTCCTGTCGATGGAAAACTTATAACAAATGTTTCTGAGTGCGATATTGAAGATATTAATTCAGCAGTAAAAGCTGCGAGAGAAGTTTTTGAAAAAGGATCTTGGTCAAGGATGGCTCCAAGTAAAAGAAAGAAAATTCTCTTTAACTTTGCTGACTTAATGAAAAAAAATATTCTTGAGCTTGGAATACTTGAAACTCTTAATATGGGAAAACCTATTTCAAATGCAACTGGAGATATTGCTGCATGTATTAACTGTACAAGATGGTATGCTGAAGCTATAGACAAAATATATGATGATGTAGCTCCTACTAGTGATAATTTATTAGCTACTATTACTCGAGAGCCATTAGGAGTTGTAGGCGCTGTTACACCATGGAACTATCCATTATTGATGGCTTGCTGGAAATTTGCACCAGCATTGGCTACTGGAAACAGTTTTATTTTAAAACCTGCTGAGCAATCTCCATTATCAGCATTACGGGTAGCTGAGCTAGCAATAGAAGCTGGTATGCCGGAAGGCGTGTTTAATGTTGTACCTGGCTATGGACCTACTGCTGGCAAAGCATTAGGTATGCATATGGATGTTGACAAACTTGGATTTACTGGATCAACAGAAGTTGGCAGATATTTTCTCTCATATTCTGGTCAATCTAACATGAAAAGAGTCTCGCTAGAATGTGGCGGAAAATCTCCAAACATTATATTTGCTGATGCACCTGATTTAGATCATGCTGCAAAAATGGCCGCTAATGGCATGTTTGGAAATAGCGGTCAAGTTTGTGATGCTCCTTCAAGACTTCTGGTTGAAAAATCAATCAAAGATGAGTTTCTTGAAAAAGTAGTTAATTATTCAAAGCCATGGATGCCTGATGATCCATTTAATCCTGAAACTCTAATGGGAACAATTGTAGATAAAACCCAAACAGAAAAGATTCTGAATTATATAGATGCTGGTAAAAGCGAAGGTGCAAGTGTTATAACGGGTGGAGATCAGGTTAAAAAGGATACAGGTGGCTATTATATCAGTCCAACTGTATTCAAAGATGTAAAAAATGAAATGACAGTTGCCAAAGAAGAAATTTTTGGCCCTGTTCTTTGCGCTATTGACTTTGAGAATGAAGATGAAGCACTTCAAATTGCAAATGACACTGCTTATGGTCTTAATGCAATGATTTGGTCAAATGACTTAAATAAAGTTCATAAACTTGTGAAAAGAATAAAAAGTGGGAAAGTCCTTGTTAACAGTTTAAGTGATGGAGACATGTCTTTACCGCATGGAGGATTTAAACAATCTGGATTTGGAAGAGACAAATCACTTGAGGCTCTTGGACAATATACACAATCTAAACTGACATTAATTGAAATAAAATAATGATTTCAACATCCCTCGATAGAGAGGTATTGAATCAGATTGAAAATTTAAACATCAATTGTTACAAACCTCTTTTAATTTCAGATGCTGACGAAGTTATATTAAACTTTGTTCGAACTTTTGAAATATACTTAAATAGTATTGGATTATATTATGATCTTTCATCTTATGCATTATTTGGAAACATAAAGAAAATAAAAAATGATATAGCTATAGAAAATGATCAAATAATTAAACACATTGCAGATTTTTATAATTTACACACAGAAGAAATTAGTTTTGTGGATGAATCAATTAAATATTTAGAGAGAATTAAAAATGATCTTGATTGCCAAATTATAGTTTTATCAAACCTGCCCCATCATAATAGAGAAAAAAGAGAATTAGCATTTAAGAAAAATGGACTAAATTTCCCTATAATTTCTAACTCTGGATTAAAAGGACTTGCCATTAAAGAAATAGCAAAAAAACAGAAAAATAAAATTTTCTTTATCGATGATATATCTGCTAATCTATTATCAGCATATAATGAAGCAGATGATGTAAGGCTAATTCATTTTATATCTGATAAAAGGTTAGAAAAATTAGCCACTACTCCTAAGGAAGTTGATTTTAAAGCAAAAAATTGGAAAGAGATTTATAATTATTTAGAAGATGAAACTAGCAGATAAACTTAAAGAGCTATCTATACCTATTCCAGAATCCTCAGTAAAATTTGGAAATTACTTACCATTTCTTAAGGATGGAAACAGGATTTATATTTCAGGCCAGTTACCAATTAAAGACGGGGCGATTATCTCTGGTAAAGTAAATTCTGAAGTAACATTGGAAGAGGCAAACAAAGCTGCTAAGTTGTGCATGATAAATACACTAATTATTTTATATTCAATAGATAGTGAAATTAATTTGAAAGATATATCATGCATTCAATTATCAGGTTTTGTAAATGCAGATAACACCTTCGATAAACATCCAGACGTTGTAAATGGTGCTTCAGATTTTATTTGTGAAGTTTTGGGTGGCAATGGGATGCATACAAGAATAGCTGTTGGTTGCAGTTCACTTCCTAAGAATGCATGTGTAGAAATTTCATCAATTTTCTCTTTAAAAGAATAAAATGGAAGCCTTTTTGAAAAGGCCAATTGCGCATAGAGGCCTTCATAATAATAAAGATGTTATCGAAAATACAATTGAGTCTTTTGAACTAGCAATAAAAAATAATTTCTTAATTGAACTTGACATTGTTCTTTCTAAAGACGGAGAGGTTATGGTCTTTCATGATTACGATCTTAATCGATTAGCTGGATCAAATAAATTAATAAATAACTGTAGTGCAAATGAACTAAGAAATATTAAATTACTAGGAACAAATTCAGTAATTTCATCAATTGATGAAGTTCTGCATAGGGTTAACGGTAAGATTCCTATTCTAATTGAAATTAAAGAATCATTTTACCCAAACATAGAAGAACGCCTATTTGAAATAATAAGATCATATGAAGGTGAAATAGCGATACAATCATTCAATAAAAAGTCCATAATATGGTTTAAAAATAATGCTCCATTTTATAAACTTGGATTAGTATCAAATGATCCGGATTTAACAATTGAAGAGATTGATATACTAGGTATAGATTTTTTAGCTTTTGATATAAATATTTTAGATTCAGATATAGTGAAAAAGCTAAAAAAACTTAAATTTCATATACTTACATGGACTGTTGACACACCTGAAAAATATAAGAAATCACAAAAACTAGCGGATAATTGTATATTTGAAAAAATTAAAATTTGTTAAGATCTATGTTAATTATTAAAAATATTAATTCTCTTCAGAAAAAATTAGAGAATTTCAGAAAAAATAATAATGAAATATCTTTAGTCCCTACTATGGGTTCATTACACGAAGGTCATCTTTCTTTAGTAAAAAAAGCCAAAAAAAGGAAGGGAATTGTTGTTGTTAGTATTTTTATTAATCCTACTCAATTTGGTACCAATGAAGATTTTAAAAGATATCCAAAAAATACAAGTAAAGATATCAGGCTTCTTAAAAAACTATCTGCTGATATTCTTTATCTACCAAATAAAAATGAAATACTCACTCATAAAACATTAAAATTGAAACAAACAAGACTTAAAATTGAAAGCATTCTATGTGGAAAATCTAGACCTGATTACTTTCCTGGAGTTGGCAAAATAATAATAAAACTTTTTGACATAATTAAACCTAATTATGCATATTTTGGAGAAAAAGATTATCAACAATATTATTTTATTAAACTACTATCAAATAAATTAAAATTTAATACTAATATCTTATCTGGAAAAACTATTAGAGACAATCTTGGGCTTGCTCTATCTTCTAGAAACTTATATTTAAGTAATAAGGAAAAAATTATAGCTCAAAATATCATAAAGATTTTAAGAAAAACTAAAAGAGAACTATCTAAAAAATGGAAACCATCATTTATTATTAATAAAAATAAAAAACTCT